>JAUNUM010000149.1 GCA_030538215.1 Bacteroidia bacterium | reverse complement strand
AGATTTATTAGAGCGAAAAATGAGAGTTAGAGACTTTAAAAAAACAATAGACATTGCATTTGGATTGAAAGAAAATACTATTAAAAGAAAAAAAACAAAAACTAAGAAATATCTTCTTTGTGAATTAAGATTAAATTATAAAAATCCCAAAAATATTAGTAAAAGTGAAATAAGTGAAAAATTTCAACATTCAAGAGAAATTTTATTTGACATTGACATAAATTTTCATGAAAAATATATTTTAATTTTCAAGAAGAATATAGTCGCTCAAGCCAAGAATAATATTGCAAGAGTATTTATGGGAAATACAAGTAAATTTGAAATCCTCTCACCTCAAAATTTGTGGAGTAATTATTTTGAGTGATTCATATCATACGCTTTCTCCAATAAAAATCAATGTTTACGCCCCATTCAACAGATGCTCCAACAAAATCTTCATTCCTATTACAATCAGGATAACACCCCCAATCATTTCAATATTGCACCGTATTTTCTTACCGAATCGCACACCGATAAACATTCCCAAAAACGTAAAAAACAGAGTTACCAAACCTATAGTTAACATTGCCGTTAAAATGGTTCCCGGATAAGAAACGAAGATCAATCCGGTTGCCATGGCATCAACGCTGGTAGCAAAAGCCAGTATGGCTACTTTCTTCCAATCAATAATGATATCTTCCTTGCAATCACAACCCGCGCAATCCCCATCGGATTTTGGAAGAATACTTTCGTAAACCATTTTTATTCCGATAACTGTGAGAATAAAAAAAGCCAACCAATGATCAAATCGCTCCATCCACGCAGCAAATCCAATTCCCAATGCATATCCGATTAAGGGCATAAATCCTTGAAAAAAACCGAACACAAGCGCTATTTTCAACGATCTCCACGCATAAAAACGTTGCCTGCACATCCCTTTACCGATACAAACGGCAAACGAGTCCATGGCAAGTCCAACGGCAATTATTATTATCGAAATAAAATCCACAACTATTTTTTTAAAAACGCACAAAGATAACAGATTTTCAGGAAATAATCAGATAAAGTTATAATACCCTCACAACTCCAAATCCAACACACTAATGCAACTTTCTTCTATCCGAATAATGATTATTACGCTCTTTGTTTGACTTTTTTGTACAATTTATACCTGTAAATCGAAACAAAAATCTTTCCTTTGCGTTTATAACAAAGAATTTTATTACCAAAGGTAAGAGTGAAACATACCACAAAAAATAGTTTATATGGCTAGCAAGAAAAATTTTATCATTGACACGAACGTGATTCTTCACGATTACAGTTTTATTGAAAATTTTGAAGAAAACGACATCTACATTCCGTTTGTAGTTCTGGAAGAACTCGACAAATTCAAAAAAGGCAACGAACAAATCAACTTCAATGCACGGGCATTCGTGCGCGAACTCGATTTAATTACCGACGATAATTTGTTTAAGCAGGGTGCCGATTTAGGCGTGGGACGCGGAAAGTTATATATCGTAAATAGCTCTAAAACACATGATAAAATAGAAAGCGCATTCCCCGAAAGGAGCAACGACAACCGCATTCTCTCCACCGTGCTGGATATTACCGAAAAACATCCTAAAATGAAATCAATCCTCGTAACAAAGGATATTAATCTGCGCATGAAAGCACGTTCTTTAGGTATTTTGGTGGAAGATTATATCAACGATAAAGTCATAGATATCGATGTTTTCGGGCACGGAGAGCAAATTGTAGAAGGTATTAATCCCGACTTGATAGATAAAATATATGCGCAACCCACCGGAGTAGATATAGATGAGTTCACTTTCGAGAATCCGCTCATCCCCAACGATTCCTTTGTTCTCAAAAGCGAGCGCAACAGCGTTTTGGCAAGATACAATCCTTTTACGCAGAAAGTAATCAGAGTGGATAAAGAAGCCAGTTTTGGCATCACTCCTCGAAATGCCGAACAAACATTTGCCCTTGGCGTGCTAAACGATCCCGATATTAAATTGGTAGGAATTACCGGAAAAGCCGGAACGGGAAAAACGCTCCTGGCATTGGCTGCCGCCATGAAACAAAGCAAACAATACAATCAAATTTTGCTTGCTCGCCCCATTGTTTCGCTTTCCAACAAAGATTTGGGATATTTGCCGGGAGACGAAAAGCAAAAAATAGCGCCATACATGCAACCGCTGTTCGATAACCTAAACGTAATAAAATCGCAACTCGGACCAAATAGTGCCGAACTTCGTACCATTGATGAGATGCAAAAATCGGGAAAACTCGAAATTGAAGCGCTGGCATTTATCCGCGGCCGCAGTTTGAGCGAAACGTATTGCATTATTGACGAAGCCCAAAACCTCACTCCTCACGAAGTGAAAACCATTATTACCCGCGCCGGTGAAGGTACAAAGATGATTTTCACAGGTGACTTGCAGCAAATAGACTCGCCCTACCTTGATTCGCAATCCAACGGATTAGCATATATGATTGATAAGATGAAAGGGCAGCATGTTTTTGCTCACGTGAACCTGGTAAAAGGCGAACGGAGCGAGTTATCGGAACTGGCAAGCAATCTGTTGTAGAGACGTGGCACGCCGCGTCTCCATGATACGACAACCGGTACAATGTTGCACCGTAGAGACGCCATATTATGACGTCTCTACAAAACACCCCGCCTCAACAATTCATCACCTCCCCGCCCTGCAGTTCCAACCGCACGGCGCACAAAACAAATTTACCCCGCCCAATCATTTACCGTTGGGTAAATATTGCACCGTAGAGACGGTGTGCACACCGTCTCTACAATGGGCTGCAGGTTGATGATTTGACAAATGATGAATACCGCACCGTAGAGACGTAGCACGCTACGTCTCTACAATGAACAGCAGCCCAATGATTCGGCGAATGATGAATACCGCACCCCGTAAAGACACCACCGTGTCCGACCTTTGACGGATATGACGTCTCTACAACAAACAACCGCACCACCCCCAAACAATTTATCACCCTGTCCCCCGGTTCCAACCGCAATACCCACACAAAATTCCCTCTGTGCCTCTCCGTATTCTCTGTGTTCCCCGTGCCCCTCCCACACCTAATTAGTAATTAGTAATTATCAATTAGCAATTACTAATTACCATTTTTCCCCAAATAATTTGCCCCATTCAATATCTTTTCATACATTTGCCGACAAATATCTTTATA
>JAUNUM010000033.1 GCA_030538215.1 Bacteroidia bacterium | reverse complement strand
AAGAACTTTTTATTTGCTCCGATTTATGACGCATTATTTTGATTTAACTATACTTGTAATTAATTCTGTGAAAATAAATAGAGAGAGTAATTATTAATCAGTTAATCTTATAACGTTAACAAACATGTATTTAAATTTCAAAAAAAGTATGAAAGCATTCTTAATGACAGTATTAGGAGTGCTAATGACGTTGTCGGTGGTTGCACAATCACCGATAAATGTGCGTGGAACGATTGTAGATACGGATGGAATTCCCATTATTGGAGCCAACATATTGCTTCAAGGTACCACATCAGGAGCAGTTACCGATTTAGATGGTAACTTCACAATTCAGGCACCTGGAAACGGAGTGCTGGAAATTAGCTATATCGGCTATAAACCACAAACCGTCTCCATCGACAACCGTACGAACATAAATATCGTATTGGAAGAAGATACCGAATTACTGGATGAGGTGGTAGTTATTGGTTACGGTAGCGTAAGAAAAAATGATGCAACCGGCTCGGTTACGGCAATTAAGCCGGACAACATTAACAAAGGTCTTGTTACCAACGCCCAAGATATGATGACCGGAAAAATTGCCGGTGTAAATGTGGTTTCGGGCGGCGGAACGCCGGGAGGAGGCGCTACAATCCGCATCAGGGGTGGCGCTTCACTTTCTGCAAGCAACGATCCGCTTATCGTAATCGATGGCTTGGCTATGGATAACGATGGTATTAAAGGTGTCGCCAACCCGTTGAGTATGGTAAACCCGAATGATATTGAAACATTCACGGTTTTAAAAGACGCTTCGGCTACAGCAATTTACGGTTCGCGCGCATCCAACGGGGTAATTATTATTACCACCAAAAAAGGACGCGCGGGAAGCAAACCGACAATCCAATACGAAGGCAATATGTCGTTGAGCAATGTAAAGAAAACCATCGATGTTTGGTCTGCCGATCAATTTCGCAAATATGCGACAGATTTGTACGGCGGAGTTAATGACGAAGCTCTCAGCAAATTGGGCAATGCCGACACCGATTGGCAAAGCAAAATCTATCAGGTTGCTGCCAGCACCGACCATAACATTAGCATATTGGGCGGGTTTAAAAACGTGCCCTATCGCGCATCGGTAGGATATACGCATCAAAACGGTATTTTAAAAACATCGGAGTTCAATCGCCTGACAGGGTCATTTAATCTAAACCCTTCTCTTTTGGACGATCATCTTAAATTAAATTTGAATGCCAAAGGAATGTATATAACCAATCGCTTTGCTGAAACAGGATCTGTTGGTTCCGCAGCATCAATGGATCCCACGCAGCCTGTATTTTCTAATGAAGCAATTTACAAACAAACCTTCGGGGGCTATTATCAATGGTACACTATAACAGAAAAAGAAGGTGTTAAGCAAAATAACTTCAACACATTGGCAACCAAAAACCCGGTTGCGATGCTAGATTTAAAAAATGAAACATCTAAAGCCAAAAACTTTATTGGTAGTGTCGATATCGACTACAGATTACACTTTTTGCCACAACTGAAAGCTCACTTAAGTTTAGGCATCGACCTGTCTGACGGGAAACAATCTCTCTACATTGATAAAGCAAATGCCGACAGCCACCCACACGGACGCACCGGTTGGGAACAAATATTTAAAACCAACAAATCGCTAAACTATTATATGCAGTATATCAGCGATTTTAGCAATATGCATAATTTTGATATTATGGCCGGATATGAGTGGCAGCATTTTTATCGCGAAGGAAAAAATGACTATGCCGGTTTAGACGGATACAACCCTACAAACAGAATATGGAAAAGCGAAAACTACTTAGTTTCGTTCTTCGGACGTTTTAATTACAATTTGGCAAACAAATACCTATTTACCGCAACCGTAAGAAACGACGGTAGCTCTCGGTTTGCAAAAGAACATCGTTGGAGTCTTTTCCCATCGTTTGCTTTCGCTTGGAAAATAGCGGAAGAAGGATTTATGAAAGACCAACGTTTATTCTCAGACCTCAAACTTCGTTTAGGTTACGGTATCACAGGACAGCAAAACATCATGCAGGGAGATTATCCTTACATTCCGGTTTATTCGGAGAATATTGTAGGAGCATATTATCCCATTGGCGATGAATACATCACAACTTATCGTCCTGACGCTTACAACAAAAACCTAAAGTGGGAGGAAACCACAACTTACAACGCCGGAATCGATTTCGGGTTCTTGAACAACAGAATTACCGGAGCGGTTGATTATTATAAACGAGACACCAAAGACTTAATTAACGTTATAGAAATTCCCGCCGGAACAAACTTCAAAAACCGCGTTGTGAGCAACATTGGCTCCATGACGAACTCGGGGGTTGAATTCTCAATAAACGGCGACGTGATTCGCACCAACGACTTCAACTGGAACTTAGGATATAACGCGACTTATAACCAAAACAAAATTACTAAACTAACCTCGGGCGAAAGAGAAAATTATGTTGTACAAACCGGCAGCATCTCTTCAGGAACCGGACACAATGCGCAAGCTCATGCTGTTGGATTCCCCGCTTCGTCTTTCTATGTTTACGAACAAGTTTATGACAATAGCGGAAAACCCATCGAGGGTCTTTTTGTTGACAGAAATGGAGATGGAATTATTAATGATGATGACCGTTACTTCTTTCATAATCCGGTTGCCGACATCTTAATGGGACTTTCTTCAAGATTATCATACAAGAAAGTGGATTTAAGTTTCACATTGCGTGCAAGTTTAGGGAATTATATTTACAACGACGTTGCCTCACGTAGCGCAAACATCGGAATTGGAGGCGTTTGGTCAACATCGGGATTCTTCTCAAACAAACCAATGTCTGCATTAGAAACAAACTTTGTAGGCTTAACAAACTCGCATCTCTCTGATTATTATGTACAAGACGCGTCTTTCCTTCGCATGGATAACATCACGATCGGGTACAATTTTACACATCTTGCACCGGCAAGATTAACAAACGCCCGTTTGTACTTTACGGTTCAAAACCCATTTGTATGGACAAAATATACAGGATTAGATCCTGAGGTATGGGGAGGTATCGATAGAGATTTATATCCAAGACCCATGACTTCAATTATGGGACTAAGCCTTACATTTTAATAATATCTAAAAACAGTTTATTATGAAATATAAAAATATAAAATTTATAGCTGCCATTTTTTCGGTTATGTTTGTCTTGGGGCTTTCCACCTCATGTGTGGGCGATTTGGATGTTGAGCCAATAGACCCAAGCGTTACGCAAACATTTAATCAAGATGGCGTTTTTGCAAAAATTTATGCGACATTGGGACTTACCGGCCAGGAAGGACCTGCCGGAAAAGGAGATGTTGATGGCATTGATGAAGGTACTTCTGCTTTTGTTCGCCTAATATGGAACTTGAATGAATTAACAACAGACGAAGCCATCTGCTCATGGGGAGACCCCGGCATTGCAGAAATGAACTTCAACAGATGGTCTGCTTCTCACGACCAGGTTACGGGCGTTTACGGACGTTTTAACTTCAACGTTACATTATGTAATCACTTTTTGGAGCAAACGGAAGGAATGACCGATGAAAAGACGGCAAGACAACGCGCGGAAGCTCGTTTTATGCGTGCCTTGAACTTTTATTATTTAATGGACTTTTTTGGAAACGTCCCATTTACCGAAGTAGTAGCCTTAGAAGCTCCCAAGCAAATAAACAGAGCAGAACTATTTAATTATATAGAAAAAGAACTTACCGAAATTGAATCCGATATGTATGAGCCAAAGCAAGCTCCATATTATCGGGCAGACAAAGCGGCAAACTGGCTACTGAAATCTCGCCTGTACTTGAACGCGCAAGTTTATACCGGAACAGCAAAATGGAACGAAGCCGCTACTTTTGCAAAAAAAGTTATGGATTCAGGCTATTCGTTAAGTCCCGAATACACACACTTGTTTATGGGCGACAACAACGGATCAAGTATAAACAAAGCATCACAAGAAATAATCTTGCCTATTGCCGCCGACGGAATTAAAACCAAAAGCTGGGGCTCTTCATTATTCCTTATCGCCTCCACCCGCACAAGCGGAATGCCCAACTGGGGCTCAACCGAAGGATGGGGCGGAAATCGTGCCCGCGCAGCGTTGGTAAAGAAATTCTTTCCGGATGGAACTATCCCTGCAAATGCGCTGCTTACCTCTCAAACAACAGGCGCAGCGGATAAAAGAGCATTGTTTTTCATCGACGACCGTACATTGGAAATCGAAAAAGTCGAAATCTTCAAACAAGGCTATTCCGTAATGAAGTTCAACAATGCAAGAGCCGATGGAGCAAATCCAAACGACACTCAATTTCCGGATATGGACGTTCCATTCTTCCGCTTAGCTGAAGCCTACCTTACTTATGCCGAAGCAACTTTACGTGCCGGAGGAAGTCAGGATGACGCATTAAACGCTGTAAACACACTGCGCACACGCGCAAATACTCCAATCTTCACGAGCGTGAATCTTGACCGTGTATTGGACGAAAAAGCCCGTGAATTCTACTTCGAGGGACATCGTCGTACCGACTTGATTCGTTACGGATACTATGGCGGTGGAGATTACAACTGGGACTGGAAAGGCGGAAGCCCGTCAGGTACAAAATTTAGCGAAATCTATAACTTGTTCCCCATTCCGTCAACCGATATGAACTCTAACCCAAATTTGACACAAAACACGGGTTATTAATCAGTCTAACTTATGAAAATGATAACAAATATGAAAAAAATAAGCAATATACTGTTATTGATACTGACTGTTGGCTTCTTCGCTTCGTGCGCCGAAGAAGAAATCGGTCCGGTTATCAATCCTGCTGCAGAAAACGGAACGTTAACGTATGTTCTTAACCAAACTCGTTACAGCAATTTCACGTATGTTTTGGATGTTACAAACAACGGACTTGATATGGATGCGCTGACAACCACACAACCCGATTATGGTTTTTCTGCATCCGTAACATATTATGTACAAGCTTCGTTTAGCGAAGATATGAGTAATTTGGTGGAGCTTCCCTCATCGGTTCAAGGTGAAAACGTAGCTATCAACGTAAAGGAGATGAACGCCGCTTTGTTTGACCTTTACGGCGGCGAAATGCCCAATCCGAGTGTAGCAAAAGATGTTTACGTACGGTTAAAAGCAGTTGTAAGTACTGCCACAAAAAATCCGCTGACAACGGAACCCACAGTAAAACCACTACTTTCCAATGTCATTAAACTGAACGTTTTGCCCTATTACATTGAGAACTTGAAACCATATAACGAAGCCGCGACTTTGAGTCCATACTATATTATTGGTTATATAGGATGGGATAACAGCACTGGCGGGCTTGGCTCTAATATAATCCCGTTGAGCGTTGTTGAAGGACGCGTTTACAATTCCGAAGGAAAAGGTATTTACGCCTACACCGGATATTTTGAAGCATCAAAAACATTCAAAATTATCGGCACAGTAGGTGGATGGACGGAACAGTGGGGTAACAGTGGCAGCGACGGTATTAACAGTCCTGTACATAACGATGGCGGTTCGTCGAATTTCCAAGTTCCCGAAGACGGTTATTACACTGTAACTGTGAATTCCACACTCAATCAGGTAACAATTGTGAAAACAGCCATCACACCCAAAGTATTTGATAACATGGGAATGGTAGGCGCCATGACCGATTGGGGTGGAAATCCCGATATCGCCATGACCGCTTATCAAACCGTAAACAACCACATGTGGTACGCCGAATATACTTTCGCATCCGATAGTGAATTCAAATTCCGCTACAACAGCGATTGGGGAGATAACTGGGGAGACGATACATTTCCGTACGGAATAGGAACACCGGGGGGCAAGAACATTCCTGCCAAAGCCGGAACGTATGTGGTATTCTTTAACGATATCGATGGAACGTATTCGTTCATCCAAAAATAACAACCATGCGGCAGAGATACGGCAAAGCGCTGTATTTCTGCCACATTTAATCAACCTACTAACAATTGAATTAAAATGAAAAAAACAATCATATACCTGTTTGGTCTTCTGATGGTAAGCGCAGCTTTTATGGCGTGCGATGACCCGTATGCCGACCAATTCGTTGCCGAGCCGGAAGTAAACGAACAAGGACCGATACAATCGGCTGACGGATTCACGTTTGCGTTGGGTTCAGGAGTTTCATCGGCTGTAGTTTTAGCGGATGCCGATTTAGTAGCCGCAAAAGCTCTCGAAGTGGTAAAAGCAACAGCCACACCACAACTGGCTGATGGCGCATTCTTGAAATATAAAGTGGAAGTATCAGACACAAAAGATTTTATAAACGTAATAGAACTTCCCGCAGTCAGTGCGAATAACGCAGCCACAGTAAATGCTGTAGATTTGAACGAAACAGTGAAAACTCTTTTCGGGAAAGCGCCTTTTGCACGCGAAGTATTTATACGCGCCACACCCGTTCTTATTGATGGAGATACAAAAGTGCAACTAACAACTCATCCCGTTTTCGGACCGGTTTTAGTAACACCTGTGGGAATGGTAATCGAAACGGAATACTATTTAATCGGCGACTTAAATGACTGGAATATCAATGACTTAGAAGTTTTTAAATTCAGCCACAGCGGTAAAGATGTGTACGAAGATCCTAATTTCAGCATTTTGGTAAACACAATGCTAAATGCAGATGGAAACGGATATTTCAAAATTGTCCCGAAATCGAGCAAAGATGCCGCTTCGTGGACGGGTGTCCTCGGCAATCCTGTAGATGGAAATACAGCATTGGAAGGAGAACTAATTATCGAAAACTCTAAAGCTATGCGTGTTACCGAACCCGGATGGGTAAAGATTACGCTCAACATGATGGAGTACACGTACAAAATTGAACTCATTGGCGAAGTGGTTCAAACATTGTATATGCCCGGTGGATATCAAGGTTGGACACCAGCAACTGCACCCACCGTATTTACCCGTAATTTGGACTTCAAATACGAGGGTTACGTGAACTTCCAAGAATCTACCGAATTCAAATTTACCGAACAACCCGACTGGGATGGCACTAATTACGGAGATGGCGGCGATGGAACACTCTCCACAACCGGAGGAAATCTCAGCGTTGCCGAAGCAGGATATTACAAAGTTAATGTTGATCTTTCGGGAAATCCCTATACCTATTCGTTGGTTAAAACCGATTGGGGATTAATCGGAAGCGCCACTTCGGGCGGTTGGGATAATTCCACACCAATGACGTATGACCCTGCCGCAAAACTTTGGACGGTAACCACCACATTGAAAGCCGAAGAATTCAAATTCCGCGCCAATAACGGATGGGATATTAATCTGGGTGGCGATATGAACAACCTGAATTATGGCGGGGACAACATTAAAGTTACAGAAGTCGGAACCTATCTTGTAACGCTTGATTTGTCCAATCCGGCCGCGTATAAAGCTTCTATCGTTAAACAATAATTACTAACTCAAAAAAGCGCGGTCTTAAAAATACCGCGCTTTTTTGTCTTTATCTTACAATGAAAAAAACAATCTTATCTATTCTTATCATCTTCCTTTCGCTTGCACTTCAAGCACAACAAATTAACGTTGATCCTACTTTTTGGTGGAGTGGAATGCAGGAACCAGAACTGCAACTGATGGTTTCGGGAAAAGATATCGCTTCGTACAAAGCAGTGATTTCTGCTAAAGATGTGTATCTGAAAGAAGCAGTTATGTTGGAAAGTCCGAATTATCAGATTTTGTATCTCGATATCTCGAAAAGTGCGCCGCAAAAGTTCGATATCGTTTTCACGAACGGGAAAAAGAAAATAACGTATAATTACGAACTTAAAAAACGCAAACATAACCGTCAGAACATCCAAAGTTTCGGTTCATCGGATGTTTTGTACCTCATTATGCCCGACCGTTTCGCTAACGGCAATCCCGATAACGACCAAATCAAGATGCGAATGCCCTACAAAGTGGACAGAAACGATCCGAACGCCCGCCACGGTGGCGATCTGAAAGGAATTTCCGACCGATTGGGTTACCTTTCCGATTTGGGAGTAACGGCTATTTGGCTAAACCCCGTGCTGGAAAACGATATGGAAGGCGGCTCGTATCACGGTTACGCCACAACCGATTATTACAAAGTAGATCCGCGTTTCGGCACCAACGAAGAATATAAGAACCTCATCGCCGACGCGCATTCCAAAAACATGAAAGTGGTTATGGACATGATTTTCAACCATTGCGGCAGCGACCACCCGTGGATGCGCGACATTCCATCGAAAGATTGGTTCAACAACTTGGGCGAATATGTGCAAACATCGCACATGAAAGAGATGTATTTCGATAGTTACGCGTCGAAATACGACAAAAAGAAAATGGTTGACGGTTGGTTCGTCCCCACCATGCCCGATTTGAACCAAAAAAATCGTCATGTAGCGAAATACCTTATCCAAAACAGCATTTGGTGGATTGAGTACTCGGGCGTGGACGGAATCCGTCAGGATACCTATCCGTATGCTGATTACGATATGATGATTGATTGGGTGGAAGCCGTTGAAAAAGAGTATCCGCATTACAATATCGTGGGCGAAGCGTGGTTAAATAATCCTATCGGCACAGCGTTTTGGCAGCGCGACAGCAAACTCAACAACCGCAAAGATACGCAACTGAAATCGGTAATGGATTTTCGGTTTATGGGCTTGTCGCACTCAGCCTTTTTCGAAGAAACTACCGAGTGGAACGGCGGACTGCACGGCATTTACGACCACATGACGTACGACTACATTTATCCCGATATCTACAACGTATTGCGTTTCTTA
This sequence comes from Bacteroidia bacterium, assembly GCA_030538215.1. Classification (GTDB taxonomy): domain Bacteria; phylum Bacteroidota; class Bacteroidia; order Bacteroidales; family Dysgonomonadaceae; genus Petrimonas. The sequence goes on along the minus strand of JAUNUM010000033.1, from coordinate 20,427 downwards.
GACAACCACGATACCGACCGTTTTTTGAAAGAATATCCTACCGATTTATCGGGATGGAAACAGGGAATCGCTTTTTTGCTCACGATGCCCGGAACACCGCAAATTTACTACGGAACGGAATTATTGATGAACGGAAATAAGAGCAAAAGCGACGGTGATATCCGCTTAGATGTTCCCGGTGGATGGCCCGGCGACAAAACGAACCATTTCACACGCGAAGGCCGTGACGACATTCAAAACCAAGCGTTCGATTACTTGAGCAAGCTACTCAAATGGCGCCAGGGAAACGATGCTATCGCCAAAGGCAAAATGAAACACTACGTGTTGCAAAAAGGCGTGTACGTGTATGAACGTTATCTCGACGGCAAAAACGTATTGGTATTTATGAACGGAACTTCCAACGATGTAGAGATAAACCTCGACCGCTATTCCGAGTCTATTAAAGGCAAACAATCCGGACGAGATGTAATTTCGGGAAAAACCATTTCTTTGGGTAATACATTAAAGTTAAGCCCAAAAGAAGTAATAATTTTGGAATAAATCTCTGTGCATCCTCCGTGCCACTCTGTGTAATAAACAGGGGACACAGAGTCGCACAGAGAAAAATCACAGAGGTACACAGAATATATCTATAAAGCAATGAAAAAAAACATCTTCTACTTCCTTCTTATTCTTTTTGCCATTTCTTGCGGAAAAGATCCGGAAACTGAATTTCCCAAACCGGACCCAAAACCCGATCCCGATACACCGGTCGTCATCAAAGATGGTCTTTCATGGAATCCCGAATCGGCGGATGCCGATAAGGAACTGACCATTACGTTTAAAGCCACCAAAGCATCTGCTTTGTTCAATTATGCGGAAGATGTTTATGTGCATATCGGAATTATTTCCGAAGGAACATGGTTATACGTTCCGGCAGCGTGGGATCAGAATTTGGATAAATGTAAAATGAATAAAGTGGAAACTAATGTATGGAGCATTCCGCTTTCTAAAACCGTTCGTGAATGGTTCAACTCCGGTACCACGCCGATAAACAAAATCGGAATCGTTATACGCAGTGCCGACGGAACCAAAAAAGGAATTACAGAAGATTCGTTTATTTCCGTTACCGATAACAAATACAAAGCATTTCAACCCGGAGCTGTGAAAATCGGAACATTGCCCCCCAACGTTAAAGAAGGAATCAACATCATCAATAACAGCACGGTAACGCTTGTGTTATACGACAAAGACAAAAACGGAGCACGCAAAGATTTCGCACACGTTGTAGGCGATTTCAACAACTGGACGCTGAGCAACGACGAAAAATCGCAGATGTTTCGCGATGAAACCGCCGGAGTTTGGTGGATAACACTTTCGGGATTGGATGCTACAAAAGAGTACGCGTTCCAATATTACGTTGGAAAAACGGACGAAGAACCTATCCGTCTTGCCGACGCCTATTCGTGTAAAATTCTCGACCCCGATAACGATAACTACATTTCCTCCGCCACTTATCCCGAAAACAAAACCTACCCAATGGGTGGAATCGGAATTGTATCGGTATTTAAAACTCAGCCCGAAACATATAACTGGCAGGTTACAAACTTTAAAACGCCGGCAACCGATAATTTGATAATTTACGAAATGCTGTTCCGCGATTTTAGTTCCACCGGAGACATAAACGGAGCTTTAGCGAAATTAGATTACCTGAAATCGCTCGGCGTAAACGCCATCGAACTGATGCCCGTACAGGAATTCGACGGAAACGATAGCTGGGGTTACAATCCGGCGTTCTTTTTTGCCATGGACAAAGCCTACGGCACTGATAAAATGTACAAACAATTTATTGATGAATGTCACAAACGCGGAATGGCGGTAATTTTCGACGTGGTTTACAATCACGCCACCGGTGCCAATCCGTTTGCTAAAATGTGGTGGGATTCTGCAAATAACCGAACGACTGCCAACAATCCCTATTTCAACGTAACGGCACCACACCCCTACTCCGTTTTTCACGATTTCAATCACGAATCGTCTTTGGTGCGTGACTTCGTAAAACGCAATCTGGAGTTCTTACTCAAAGAGTATAAGATAGATGGTTTCCGTTTCGACTTAACTAAAGGCTTCACACAAAACATAAACGGAAATTCAACTGTAGATAATGGCGCATATGATGCCAGTCGTATTGCTATCCTGAAAGATTACAATACAACTATCAAGTCGATAAAACCGGATGCGCTGGTTATTTTGGAGCATTTTGCCGACGACAAAGAGGAGACAGAATTGGCAGATAACGGAATGATGGTCTGGCGAAATATGAATTGGGCGTATTGTCAAACGGCAATGGGTTATTCCGGCGAATCGGATTTCAACAGAACGTATTACCAGACTTCATCACGCCCATCGAACAGTGTGATTTCTTATATGGAAAGCCACGACGAAGAACGTGCCGGTTACAAACAAACCCAATGGGGCAATGAAATTCTTAAAACTGATTTATCGTCAAGAATGAAACAATTATCCACCAACGGAGCGTTTTTCTTTACCGTTCCCGGTCCGAAAATGCTTTGGCAATTCGGCGAAATGGGTTACGATGTAAATATCGATTACAACGGCCGCACAGGAAAGAAACCCATTCGTTGGGAATATCTCGAAGTGCCCGAACGCAAAGCGTTGCACGATAATTACGCCAAACTCATTGGTTTACGTTTCGCACATCCGGAATTATTCAATGCAACTTCCACCTTAAACTGGAAAGTATCCGCAAATGACTGGAATGGCGGTCGCTTCATCACACTTTCATCATTCGGAAACGGAAAACAAATCGTAGTGGTCGGCAATTTCACCAATGCAGCTATTAACGCCACCACCACTTTCCCAAAAACAGGAACATGGCACAATTACATGAACACAACCGAAACGCTCAACGTAACTTCTTCAACAATGAATATTTCGGTTCCGGCAAACGATTTTAAAATATACTCTACATTCAAATAAAAACACTATGTACAAAAAAATTCAATTCATAATTCTTTCAATAATCGGCGCAATGTCACTCCATGCACAAACATTGGAGTCTCCCAATGGAGATTTTAAAGCCGTTTTTTCAATCAACCCAAAAGGAACTCCCACCTATCAGCTCGATTATAAGGGCAAAACCATTGTAAAACCGAGCAAACTGGGGCTCGATTTGCACAACGATACCGATTTGATTGAAAATTTCTCGATTATCGACACCCAAAACTCCTCTTTCGATGAAACATGGAAACCCGTTTGGGGCGAAGAATCAAGCATCAGAAACCACTACAACGAAATGGCTGTTACGCTGCAACAAGCAGAAACGAATCGAAAAATGATTATCCGTTTCAGAATGTTCAACGATGGATTGGGATTCCGTTACGAATTTCCCGAGCAGCAAGACCTTACCTACTTTGTTTTGACCGAAGAAAGAACCGAATTTGCAATGACGGGAGATCACAAAACATTTTGGATTGCCGGCGATTACGATACGCAAGAGTACGATTACACGACATCCAAACTTTCCGAAATTCGCGGATTAATGGACAAAGCCATCACACCCAATTCGTCGCAAACTCCATTTTCGCCCACCGGAGTCCAAACAGCGTTGCTGATGAAAACCGATGAGGGCGTTTTCATCAATTTACACGAAGCGGCATTGGTAGATTATTCGTGCATGCACCTTAATTTGGATGACAAGAACCTCGTTTTCGAATCGCACCTCACACCCGATGCAAAGGGCGTTAAAGGATACCTACAAACGCCTTGCGCAACACCGTGGCGAACAATAATCGCGAGCGACAAAGCGGGCGATATTTTGTTGTCGCGCATGACGTTGAACCTCAACGAGCCATGTAAGATAGAAGACACATCGTGGATAAAACCCGTAAAATATATCGGCGTGTGGTGGGAAATGATTACCGAAAAAAGTTCGTGGGCTTACACCAATTTGCCTTCCGTTCAACTCGAAAATATCGATTACTCGAAAACAAAACCAAACGGCATTCACGGAGCAACCAACGAAAACGTGCGCAAACATATCGACTTTGCAGCCAAACACGGTTTCGACCAGGTTTTGGTGGAAGGCTGGAATATTGGTTGGGAAGATTGGTTTGGGAAATCGAAAGATTACGTTTTTGATTTCGTAACGCCTTATCCCGATTTCGACATCAAAGCGCTCAACGAATACGCTCACAGCAAAGGTGTGAAACTAATGATGCATCACGAAACATCCAGTTCTGTACGCAATTACGAGCGCCATTTGAGCGATGCCTACAAACTAATGAACAAATATGGCTACAACTCGGTAAAAAGCGGCTATGTGGGCGATATGATTCCCCGCGGCGAGCATCATTACGGACAATGGCTCAACAACCATTATTTGTATGCAATAGAAAAAGCTGCCGAGCACAAAATTATGGTAAACGCTCACGAAGCCGTCCGCCCCACCGGATTGTGCCGCACCTACCCCAACCTCATCGGCAACGAATCGGCGCGCGGAACCGAATATCAGGCATTTGGCGGAAGCAAGGCAAACCACACAACCATTTTGCCGTTTACACGGCTCATTGGCGGTCCAATGGATTACACGCCCGGAATTTTCGAAATGGATATCAAAAAACTCAATCCCGATAATCATTCGCACGTGAACGCCACCATCGCCAACCAGCTCGCACTCTACGTTACCATGTATAGTCCTTTGCAAATGGCGGCCGATTTACCCGAACATTACGAACAATTTATGGATGCGTTTCAATTTATAAAAGACGTAGCTATCGATTGGGACGAAACACGCGTATTGGAAGCCGAACCGGGCGAATTTATCACGTATGCGCGCAAAGCGAAAAACTCTGACGAATGGTTTGTGGGAAATACCAACGGCTACAACGCTCGCCAGTCTGAAATAAAATTCGATTTTTTGGAAAAAGGCAAGAAATACGAAGCTACCATTTATTCAGATACAAAAGCTACGCACTACAAAACAAATCCACAGGCTTACGAAATTAAAACCATCACGGTAACATCCAAGTCAAAACTTAAGCAGTTTTGCGCGCCGGGCGGAGGATACGCGATACAGATAAAATAACAAATCATGTTGAAAAAAGGGCTAAATTTTGAGCCCTTTTTTAAGAAACTGTTTTGAATTTTTTCAGATTATAAGCGGGCTATTTGGCACTATGTCTGATTTTTGACGGATTCAAAACAGTTTTTTAAGTTACGTTCCTATAACTATCACTCTTTTCGGTCTAACAAGTTAGATAAATCATCTAAAATTTGTGTGTTAAAAACAAAATGTTAACTTTGCAGAGTAAAAATTTTAATGTTTTTCATTTATGAAATCAATCGCAATAATATACGGTTCCAGTACCGAGAACACAAAAAACGCCGCAATAAAGATTGCTGAACATCTTTCGGATTACTCTCCCTCATTAATTGACATTTACGACGGAGAGGAAGAACCTTTTCTCACACACGATGTGCTTATTTTGGGTGCTTCCACTTGGGGGATAAAAGATTTACAGGATGATTGGTCGGATTTTTATCATACTTTCGAAAAATTGGATTTATCGGGGAAAACAGTTGCCCTATTCGGGCTTGGAGACTCGTTTATTTATCCCGATTCCTTTGTTGATGCAATAGGAATTGTGTACGAAACCGTGGTGGAAAAAGGAGCTACCATTATCGGAGAAGTTTCTCCCGACGGTTATCACTTTGATTATTCCAGAGCACTGAAAAACGGCATTTTTGTAGGATTACCGCTGGATGATGATAACGAAGCCGATCTAACCGACGAGCGTATCGAAAAGTGGGTGGAATCTTTAAAGCCGCATTTAGACTAAGAAAATATCATAACAATAAATAGAAACGCAGGACAAGAAAATTGTCTTGCGTTTTTTATTCAATGCTTGTAACTCTTTTGCGACTTTAATAATTCAACATAGCGTATGTTTTGGATAAATTTTGTACTTTTGTGCCATAAAATTAAATAATACAACTATGAAACCTAAAAACCTCACACTTAACGTTCAATCGGAAGTGGGAAAACTGGAAGCCGTGCTGATGCATTATCCCGGCGCCGAAGTGGAAAACATGACCCCGCGAAATGCACAGCGAGCATTATACAGCGATATTCTGAATCTTTCAATTGCTCAAAAAGAGTATGATCAAATTTTTGGAGTATTGAACAAAGCCGCCACAGTTTATACAATATCGGATTTGCTGTGCAAAGTTCTCGAACAAGATCACTTAAAAAAATCACTTGTAACTGAAATTTGTCAAAGAGAACAAGCCGAAAACTATATAGACTATTTAATAGACTTATCGGCTCCGGATCTGACAAAAATACTTATCGAGGGGCTACCTCTTCAAATAAACACACTTACCGATTTTCTTCGTGAAGAATATTATGCTCTTAAACCACTCTACAATTTTTATTTCACTCGCGATGCATCTGCAATTATCGGTAATAATGCCGTGATTTGCAAAATGGCAAACAATGTGCGCTTGCGCGAATCGCTTATTGTGAACGCGATATACAAAAGTGGTTTATTTTTTGATGGAAATATTCTTAATACATACGACTTATCACACAATAATCCTAACGTTATTGTAGAAGGTGGTGACTTGTTGGTTGCCAGAGAAGATATTCTGCTGATTGGCAATGGAGTAAGAACCAGCACTCAAGCTATTGATTTGTTGGTACAACGCCTTTGTGCCAACGATAAAAAGAAAAAACACGTTATTGTTCAACAATTACCGGAGTCGCCCGAATCGTTTATCCATCTCGATATGGTTTTCACCTTTTTGGATTACAATAAAGCAATGATTTACAAGCCACTCATCATGAATAGCTCACCCTATCAAACCGTGCATTTGCAAATTGATAACGGAAAGGTAACCAAAATTTCTTCGGCAAACGGTATCCTGAGCGTATTGAAAAAGTTGGGCATGGAAGTGGAACCGATAATTTGTGGCGGAAAATCCGATGATTGGGATCAGGAAAGAGAACAATGGCATAGCGGAGCTAACTTTTTCGCAATTGCTCCGGGCAAGGTATTATCATATGCTCGCAACATTCACACGCTTGCCGAACTTGACAAAAACGGTTTTGAAATTGTTCGTGCCTGGGATGTAATCGATGGAAAATATGATATAAACAATATGAAAAACAGTGTCATCACTATTGATGGTTCAGAGCTTCCACGCGGTGGCGGCGGTCCAAGATGCATGACAATGCCGTTGAGAAGACAATAACATTCAGTAGAGATGCACAGCTGTGCATCTCTACAAATATTATAAAATCTCCTTAATCTCGTCCAACGTTTTCACGGTATATGTAGGTTCAAATCCATCAGATGGAATATTGTCGGGGTTAAACCATATTTGAGCGATACGGCTTTTTTGTGCGCCTACAATATCGGCATCCCAACTATCGCCAATCATCAGGGTTTCAACCCGACGAGAATTGGTGTTTTTAAGCGCATAAGTAAAAATATCGGGGTGCGGTTTATTCGCTCCTGCATCTTCCGAAAGAATAATTTTATCAAAGTAGGAGCGTAGGCCGGAATTTTCTATCTTTTTGAACTGAACTTCACGAAAACCGTTGCTGAGAATATGCATTCGATATTTCGGCTGTAAATAATCGAGTAATTCTATGGTTCCATCAATCAGTTTTGTTTTATAGGTTGTTCTATCCAAAAAATCGTCGCTTAGCGATTTTGCATATTCGGCATCATCAATTCCAAACTCTCTGATTGGAACCAGAAAACGCTCCACAATCAACTCTTCTTTCCTGATTTTTCCCTGATGGTATAAACTCCATAAATGATGATTGTTGGGCATATACACCTTGTAATAATCATCAAAAGTAGGATAAAACCGGTTGTAACCGTAATCCAAATAAATTTCCTCGAGACACTCCTTGCCATTCCGATGAATATCCCAAAGGGTGTCATCTAAGTCGATAAAAAGATTTTTGTATTTCATACGATTAAAACAATTATTTTCAAAGGTATCGTATGGAACTCGCTTTAATCATTTACTTGTGTGATAATGATTGTCATGCTCGTTTCATAGACTATTTTAAACAAGTAGAGACGCGGCATACCACGTCTCTACATTTAATTCCGTATTTCGTAACTTGTAATTTCAATTTACCTCAATAATCAAATATTTTGTCAGGCTCCAAAACCGTTGAGTGTCGGTAATTTGAAAAGTAAGATTATCGTTAGCACCTTTTGCAAACTCGTAAGTTCCTTCGGGATGCGTTGACCAAAGTTTTGCTTTAGGAGAATACAAAGGTATTTCGGTAACTTCACGAATATCGATCTGTAAGAAATAATCCTTATTAAATGTGTCTTGCATTACTTTAGTTGATTTTAAAAATCCGCCCGAAAGTATTTTTTGTTCTTTCAATTCGCTAGCTGTTCCAAATACATAATAAGCCGTGTGCAACGACTTGTCTTGCTCTTTAATCGTTGTTGATTGTTTCTCAGCATGTTGTGCCAATTCGCTTATATCGCCAGATAACTGAGCAATAGTTTCATCGCGTTTAGCCAATTCGCCTTGCAACTCAACCAATCTTACAGAGCTTTCCTGCATTTCTTTGTTTAACCGATCAATAGTAGCTTGTAACGATGCCACTTGCTTGTTGCTGGAAGAATACTTTTTGTTCAGTTCGGCCAACTGAGCTTTGTTTCGTTTCAGAATTTCCTGAATCATTTGGAAATTATCGCTAACCCTTTTTTTGGTATCCTGACTCATTTCGCCGCTTTGTGCAGATTGAGTTGAAATGTATTTTTCCGCTTCGCGAATTTTCTCGAAATTTGCTTCAACCTCGCTAATTACACCCATCATTTCCTGAGTTTCGGCATCCGATGTTCTCAAAACCGCTTCTAGCGAATCTTTTTGTGCCTGAAGTTTTTGATATTCTTCGGATTCAGTTACTTTCTTTCCAAAGTTGGTACAAGAAAACAAAACTCCTGCGCCGAGTAATAAAATGAATACTTTTTTCATAATTCAATTCTTTTATTAATTAAACGAATTTAGTTTAAAAATGTTTGTTTGTGAATAAAGACCGATTATGTCGCGTCTCTATTATTATTTTCCTTCTACAATTATTACAAATTCTCCTTTTGGCTCATTAACAGTAAAATGTGTGATAAGTTCCGATAAGGTTCCACGGATGGTTTCTTCGAACATTTTGGATATTTCACGCGATACGGAAGCATTTCGGTTTTCTCCAAAAAATTCCGCCAATTGAGTGAGCGTTTTCAGCACTCGATAAGGCGATTCGTAAAAAACCATAGTTCGCGATTCCTCCGCCAGTTCTTTTAATCGGGTTTGTCTTCCTTTTTTCTGCGGTAAAAAACCCTCAAAACAAAACCTATCGTTGGGCAACCCCGACATCACCAAAGCCGGAACAAATGCTGTTGCACCCGGCAAACACTCCACTTCAACATCTGCCTGCACACAAGCACGAACAAGTAAAAAACCCGGATCGGAAATGGCCGGCGTTCCGGCATCGGATATCAACGCAATGGTTTCTCCGGCTTTTATTCGCTCTGCAATATGCATGGCTGTTTGGTGTTCATTAAATTTGTGGTGCGATTGCATTCGGGTTTCAATACCGAAATGTTTCAGCAAAAAGCCACTTGTGCGTGTATCCTCCGCAAGAATCAAATCACAAGTTTTCAACACGTTAACCGCTCTCAACGTTATGTCTTCCAAATTCCCGATCGGTGTCGGCACAACCACTAATTTACCCATTAAATTGTAATTCAGTTGTAATTCAATAGATACTTGGTCGTTTCGTTAAACAAGTCACCGCTACGACGAATTACGCGAACGAAGTGAGCAAATATCCATTAAATTACGGCAAAGCCGAATTACAATTAATCAAATCCTTTTTTCAAAAGTTCTAAAAAACTTTGCACTCTTTCATCTTTAAAATCCCACGACGTTTTTTCCTTCAAATATTGCTCCGTATCTTCGTAATTATCAAAGGCATTGAGTCTGATCATCATCGAATTCATCGCTTCACGATCATTATTGAATAACTCGCGCTGATAATAAAAACGGTCGTTTAGGCTCAAACTACGTTTAATATCTAATTTCGAAGGTGGTGCCTGAATAATATCGTTTACCGATCGGATTACAGGTTTTTCCTCAGCAGATTCAATCTGATCCGCAACGGAAGTTTCTGTGTCTTCAAAAACCTCTTCCTTATTCGATTCTATATTTCTGGGATTAATATATGTGGGCAAAGTGATGCCTTCGGCATAAATATTTCTTCGGGCAATTTTTTCTTCTTGTATAATTTTCTCAGTTTCTTCCGAAGTAGTTTGCTCTTCGAAATCGATTATCTCTTCGGTTTCTACAACTGCCGATTCAATATTTTCTTCTTCGTATTCAAACGGTTTTATTTCTTCAACAGGTTTCTGAACCTCGGTTTCCGATAAAAATAAAACTAATTTCTCCATTTGTTGCTTCATATCTTCTATTTGAAGCATTTCCAGTTCGTGAAGCAAATTCATTACTTCCTGCGCTTTCTGAAACGCTTCCCGCAAAAAGGAGAAAGGCACCGCTTCATCTTGTTTGATGGTTGATACCTTTGCTTCAAGATTTTGTAAATTCTGAAGCAGCTTATCAATATATTCGTTTTTCTTTTCCATTATTACCCGATTTTAGTTGCTTTTTTGTTGAAAAACGGGATAAATTCGACCACAAAAGTAATCATTATTTGTTTTGCTCAATAAAATCGTTCGGTAAATTCACAAGATATAACATTTGTGAACTTCTTGTTATTGAAGTGTAAAGCCAGCGATAAAAATTATCACCCATATACGATTTATTAACGTAACCTAAGTCTAAAAACACATTTCTCCACTCTCCGCCTTGTGCCTTATGACACGTAACGGCGTATCCATACTTTACGAGCAAGGCATTGAAATACGGATTTTCTTTTACTTTTTTATATCGGGCGCTTTTTCGGGAAATATCGGTATAATCTTCCATTACGGCAGTAAAAAGTTGTTCGTTTTGTTCACGAGTAAGCCCCGGAACTTCGGTATGCAGGCTGTCAAGGTTAATTTTCGCCTCAAACTCAATATCGTAGTCATTATGCCGAAGTAAAACATTGCAAAAACGAAATCCATACATAGTTTCCTGTCGACGAACTCGAACAACTTCCACAAATTCGCCGTTAGCCAAGAAATCAATATTTTCGAGATCGCTTGCCCAGTGATAATTATTTTTAGTAATCATCAGTAAATCGCCTGTAGAAAGCTCTTCTTCCCTATAAAGCACCGTATTTCGGATACCCATATTGTAGGCATTTACTCTTTTGTTGGAACGTGAGATGACAATAGTTTCTTCCATGCCATCACGATTATAGGCAGTATAAATTTCATCAATCAGTTCGGTTCCGGTTATTTTTTTTACATCACAAAATGTATTAACATTGAGTTTTGGGAAATCAATGGTATTACCGTCTCGCAAGGCATTTCGCAATTTAGTTGCATTCATCAAAATCCCCGATTTTTCAGATTGGCGCACAATTTCGGTAAGCGTGCAAGTAATCACTTCGAAGAAGAAAGATTCAATTGTTTTTTCATCCAACGCCGGACTGAATTCTTGTTGCACAGGCGGCAATTGTGCTGTATCGCCAATCAGCAGCAGTCGATTTCCTTCGCCTGTGTAAACATATTCCATCAAATCATCCAACAGTCTTCCTGATCCAAAAATAGAGAATTCGCTGTTATCGTTACTAATCATCGATGCTTCATCTACAAGAAACAACGTGTGTTTATGTTTATTTTCAGCTAACGAAAAATTCCCCGGTCCTTCCGTAAACTTATCCATTCGATAAATTTTCTTATGAATAGTAAATGCAGGCTGCTCGGCATATGTAGAAAAAACTTTTGCAGCACGTCCGGTTGGCGCCAGCAAAACAGTTTTCTGATTGAATTGCGACATTGTCTTAACCAAACTTCCGATAAGTGAGGATTTCCCCGTTCCCGCATATCCTTTCAGTAAAAAGACTTGATTATTTGTTCTTCCATAAAGAAAATCAACTATCTTTGCAATCGCAGAACGTTGATCGGCAGTAAAATCGAAGGTGAAATTTTCGCTGATTTTTTCGATAAAATATCGATTTATCATTTTTTTGAGTTATTTTTGCCGTAAATGTAGCACATTTATTATTCTTTTTCTAAATTTGTACTCTAAAATCAAAGGTAATAAAATTAAAACTCAATAAAAAATTAAAAACAGACATCCATGAAAGTTGTAGCAAGAGTGCTTTTAGTAGCAGCCATAATTCTTTTGGGCTATCTTAGCTGGGAAAGTATCCAAGGAATGGAACGTTTTAATAAGGAAGTAGATCGCCGCGACAAAGCTGTAATTCAACGTTTGGTTGATATCCGCACCACCCAGGTTGCGTATCGTACACAAAAAGGTTCGTACACCGCCGATTTCGAAGAATTGGTTAACTTTATCAAAACCGGTAAAGTAGCGTCAATTGCAAGATCGGGAGATCTTACCGAAGCACAGTTGGAAGCAGGTATGACCGAAGCAAAAGCAATGAGCATTATCCGCACCGGAAACGAAAAAGCTATCCGTGCTGCCGGTTTGTGGGATGAAGCTAAAAATGCTCCGCAGCTGATGCGCGACTCCATTTTTGCATCTGCAGCTGAAGTGCTTTTCCCGAATAAAAATATTAATCCAGATTCATTGGCTATCGTTCCTTTCGGAAATGGCGCCAGATTTGAAATGGCTGTGGATTCTCTGATTACTGCTTCAGGTTATCCTGTACAAGTTTTTGAAGTAAAAACTCCATATTCTGCTTATTTGAGCGATTTGAACAGAAAACTGGTAGGTCAAAAAATTCAGGAAGTGTTGGATCGTCCGGGTAATAGATACCCAGGTATGATGGTTGGTTCACTTCAAGTTGCTAACAATAATGCCGGTAACTGGGAATAATTTTCGGCAGTAAATACTGCACAAAAGTTATGTTTTTACCGGAAAATATTGATTTAGCTCAGTCAGGAAAATATATTTTATCCATTCGGCTAACGCCGAATGGATTTTCTTTTTGCATTTTTTCGCCCGTCGATAAATCGGTTTTTCATTACCAAGAAACAGCTTTTAGTAAGAATTTATCGTTAATCGAGAATATTAAAAAGACTTTTTTCGAAGTTAATTTTTTCTCACAACCTTTCCAAAAGGCATTGGTGACTATTGTTTCGCCACGATATACAACTGTTCCCGATACATTTTTCGACAAGAAAAAAGCAAAAGATATTTTTGACTTTAATATCCACGGCAAAAGTGGAAGAGTACTTGATAATCACATTGTCGAAGGATCTTACCGTGTTCTTTTTGATATAGATGAAGAAGTTTACTCGTTTTTAAGTCGAAGTTTGTGGAATCCTACTTTTTTTAGTTATAAAACGCACCTTCTCTCCTATTTTCTCAAATATGCCTCAGAAACGGGACGAAAAAGATGTTTTGTGAATTTTCACGATGAAATGATCTCAACAACATGTTTCTCCAACAATAAACTACTCTCGGCCAACACATTTTCAAACACAGACAAGTTTGACGCGCTATATAATATTGTGAATGTTTGGGAAAAGCAATCCTTAGATCAAAACTCCGATCTACTGATTCTCTCAGGAAATTTATCGGATAATAAAGAAAGTATTGATACGCTAAAGAAGCTGATTAAAAATGTGAAAATATTGAATTTAGATACTCCTGAAAATTACAGTTATATTCCAACAGATGTGCTTTTGGCTTTGAGCATAGGGCATGAGGCATTGGGTAGTGATAAACCCTGAACTTTGAGCCTTAAACTTTAATTTTTAATGTCATATGCGAATAATAAGCGGAAAATATAAATCGAGACGAATTCCCGTCCCCAACAATCTAAAAGCAAGGCCTACAACCGATTTTGCTCGTGAAAGCCTGTTCAACGTGCTCAATAATATGATAGATTGGGAAGAGACTACAGTCTTGGATTTGTTTTCGGGAACAGGAAGCGTAGCTTTAGAATTTGTGTCGCGCGGTTGCCCTTTCGTAATAAGCGTAGAATCAAATCAAAATCATTACAACTTTATTTGCAAAGCACAGGAAATATTAGGTGCAAAAGAGTTATTTCCAATAAAAGCGGATGTATTTAAATACCTCCAATCCGTAAATCAGAAATTCGATCTTATCTTTGCCGATCCACCTTACGATCTGCCTGCCGGAGAAAAAGTTCCATCTATTATTCTTGAAAAGAACTTACTAAAAGATGGTGGTATTTTTATCATGGAGCATTCAAAAAATCACGACTTCTCACATCTTCCGCTTTTTAAAAAAGAACGAAAATACGGTAACGTGCATTTTAGTTTTTTTGAAAAAGAGTATACATCTAACGATTTAAAGACTATCTGATAGTTTCATATAAATTATCTGGAGATTGTGCAAAAAACAATATACTTTTAGCACTCACTCTGCAAATATTGCAAGTCAAATCCAAATAACAATAAAAAAAGCCACCTGCAGAATAAATTGCAAGTGGCTTTATCAGTCGGGGTGGCGGGATTCGAACTCGCGACCCCCTGCTCCCAAAGCAGGTACACTAACCGGACTGTGCTACACCCCGAATAGTTTCTTTCGAAACGTGGGTGCAAAAGTACAACTTATATAGATAATATCAAAACTTTTCAGCTTTTTTTATTTGTATAGCTGTTTCAATGTTAGAAATGTGTAAATTTGCACTTCAAAATTGCAAACAAGCAAAATATGTACAGAAATAGAACTTGTGGCGAATTACGAATCGCCGATGTGAATAAAGAAGTAACCCTTTCGGGTTGGGTACACAAAATCCGCAAAATGGGCGGTATGACTTTTATCGACTTGCGTGATCGATACGGAGTAACTCAACTATCGTTTAACCAGGAAGTAAACCACGATCTTTGCGAGCAAGCCAATAAATTGGCGCGCGAATATGTAATTCAAGTTACAGGGAAAGTGGCGGAAAGATCGAGTAAAAATCAAAATATTCCTACCGGTGATGTTGAAATAGCAGCAACAGCCATAACCGTTTTAAATGCCGCACAAACGCCTCCGTTTACCATCGAAACCGAAACCGATGGCGGCGATGATTTGCGCATGAAATACCGCTATTTGGATCTACGCCGAAATATAGTTCGTAAAAACCTCGAACTTCGTCACAAAATAGCTTTTGAAACACGTAAGTATCTGGATGAAAGAAATTTTCTAGAAGTAGAAACACCCGTGCTTATCGGCTCAACTCCCGAAGGAGCACGCGATTTCATTGTGCCTTCGCGAATGAATCAAGGCGAGTTTTACGCCTTACCACAATCACCACAATTATTTAAACAATTATTGATGGTTTCGGGATTCGATCGATATTTTCAGATTGTGAAATGTTTTCGTGACGAAGATCTTCGCGCCGACCGTCAACCGGAATTTACACAGATTGATTGTGAAATGTCTTTTGTAGGACAGGAAGACATTCTGAATATGTTTGAAGGATTAACAAAACATCTTTTTAAGACACAAAAAGGAATTGATTTATCCGATTTTCCCCGCATGAGCTACGCTGATGCAATGAAATATTACGGTTCTGACAAGCCCGATATCCGTTTTGATATGAAATTTGTGGAACTCAAAGACCTGACCCAAGGCCGTGATTTTGCAGTTTTCGATTCATCGGAATACGTTGGCGCCATTTGTGCCCAAGGTTGCGCCGTTTATACTCGTAAACAATTGGATGAACTGACCGATTTTGTAAAACGCCCGCAAATTGGTGCCAAAGGATTAATTTATGTCCGCTACAACGAAGACGGAACACTAAAATCATCGGTAGATAAATTCTTCTCCGAAGACGATTTGAAATTATGGGCAGAACGTTGTAACGCCAAACCGGGAGATTTGCTTCTTGTGTTAAGCGGCGAAACCGAAAAAGCCCAGAAACAACTATCGGAACTTCGTCTTGAAATGGGTGCACGTTTGGGATTACGAGATAAAAACAATTACAAATGCCTGTGGGTAGTAGATTTTCCATTACTGGAAAAAGACGAAGAATTGAACCGATTTTTCGCCAAACACCATCCGTTTACATCGCCAAAACCGGAAGACATTTCGTTGCTCGACTCTGCTCCGGAAGTTGTACGAGCAAATGCTTACGATTTAGTAATTAACGGAGTAGAAGTTGGAGGCGGCTCTATCCGTATTCACGATAGTGCATTGCAAAAGAAAATATTTTCTGTACTCGGATTTACCGAAGAACGCGCACAAGAACAATTCGGCTTTCTTATGAACGCCTTCAAGTACGGCGCCCCTCCGCACGGCGGAATAGCCTTCGGCTTAGATAGATTAGTGTCGCTCTTTGCCGGACTCGACAGCATTCGCGATTGTATTGCTTTCCCTAAAAACAATTCGGGAAGAGATATGATGATTGATGCTCCGTCGAAAATAGAACAAGAGCAATTAGACGAGTTGGGAATTGCCCTAAACTTGAAAGAAATAAAATAAAAAAACAACTTATAGAGAAAAAAGCGAGGACAACAAAAGTCTTCGCTTTTTTAATAAAAACCAGCTTACACCATTCTCAAACATTAAGGAAATATGCTTTAAATATTACTTTCAAGTTGTTTTCGATTCAGCACCTTCAGTTCTCTTTTATACAGAGATATAGCTCCATCATTAATCATTTCACCGATGGTCCGTGCCAATGAAGGGCGCTGAACACCAAAATATTCAGCCAGTTGAGTCTGTGTTCGTTTTAGAGTAAAACTGTTTTGGCTGGCAGTAGTATTTTCAAGAATATACAACGATAATTTCGCACGTAGGCTTTTGATAGAAAGCATTTTCACCTTTCCCGACAAAAAAACCGTTATATTAGAATTTAATCTCAAAAAGTTTCTCAATAACACCTCATTTAGCATCATTTCTTTTAAAAAAACAGATTTCGGGATCATATAAACCACCGATTTATCCATAGCAATTGCATCAACAGGAAATCTATGCTGATCCGAAAAAATAAAAGCAGGAGCCAACGGGCGAACAGCTTCAATAAACTCAATTTCCACCAAATTTCCTTCGGCAGTATTCATTTCAGTACGCACAATTCCTTCTACCAACAAATATAAAAAATTGATAGAATCACCTTGTCGAACTACATGCTCCCCTTTTTGAAAAGTTCTAACCTCAGATACTGACCACGTTATAAACCCCTTAAGCATCTCCTCGTCAATCCCGAGAAACAACGGACAACGAGATATGTTGGATTTGTACATTTCTTCTTTTTTTTGGGAATCAAAATTAACTAAATCTGTAAAGAAAATCAAAAAATATTTCAAAATTAAATTTACTTAAAAAAATTATTATGTAACTTAGGTTACAAAAAAACATTTTTTTTTACTCTATTTTTGCAGCATTAAGTTTTAACAAAAAAAATAAAAAAGAACTATGAAAAAAATGTTTTGCTTTCAATGTCAGGAAACAGCAAAAAATGAAGGCTGTATAGTACAAGGAGTTTGTGGGAAAACTGCCGAAGTATCAAACCTACAAGATTTATTGGTGTTTTTGTGTAAAGGAATTTCGCATTATACGGTTCGTTTAAGAGCGTTAGGCATCGAAATTCCGCAAATAAACAAATTCATTACTGACAGTTTGTTTATGACTATTACAAACGCCAACTTCGATAAAAGTCGCTTTATCACACGCGTATTACTGGCTTACGAAATGCGTAATGCCGCCAAAGAAAGATTAATTTCGGCCGGAGGAAATGTAGAAAGCATTACGTTTGACGGCGCTTTCTGGACAGGAGAAACAGAAGCCGAAATGGCCAACAAATCATTAGAAGTGGGTGTTTTAGCTTCGCAGAACGAAGATGTACGCTCATTACGCGAACTCGCAATTTACGGTTTGAAAGGAATGGCCGCCTATGCTGAGCATGCGTTTAATTTGAATTACGAAGAAAACGAGATTTACGGTTTTATGCAACGCGCGCTGGTTGCCACGACCGATGATTCGCTTTCGGCCGACGAACTGACGGCACTGGTGCTCGAAACCGGAAAATACGGTGTTCAGGTTATGGCATTGTTAGACAAAGCAAACACAACGAGTTACGGAAATCCCGAAATCACGAAAGTAAACCTCGGCGTGCGCAACAATCCGGGAATCCTCATCAGTGGACATGATTTAAAAGACATGGAAGAATTGCTGAAACAAACCGAAGGAAGCGGAGTGGACGTTTACACACATAGCGAAATGTTGCCGGCAAATTATTATCCCGCATTCAAGAAATACAGTCACTTCGTGGGAAATTACGGCAGTTCGTGGTGGCATCAGACCGAAGATTTCGAAAACTTCAACGGAGTTATTCTGTTTACAACCAACTGTATTGTTCCACCCAAAAAAGCATCTACTTATACCGATAGAGTTTATACAACGGGTGCATCAGGATTCGATGGATTCAAACACATTGAAGACCGCAAAGACGGACAGCCGAAAGATTTCTCTGCATTGATTGAGCACGCTAAAAAATGTGCTGCTCCTACCGAAATTGAAACAGGAGAAATTGTGGGAGGATTTGCACACAGTCAAGTAATCGCGCTTGCCGACAAAGTAATTGAAGCAGTAAAATCGGGTGCTATTCGTAAATTCTTTGTGATGGGCGGATGCGACGGAAGAATGCGCGGAAGAGACTATTATACCGAATTTGCACAAAAACTACCTCAAGATACCGTTATCTTAACCGCAGGTTGTGCGAAATACAGATACAACAAATTGCCATTGGGAGACATCAACGGAATACCACGCGTATTGGATGCCGGACAATGTAACGACAGCTACTCGCTCGTGAAAATTGCACTTGCTCTAAAAGAAGCCTTCGGCTTGGAAGATTTAAACGATCTACCCATCTCTTACAACATCGCGTGGTACGAACAAAAAGCGGTAATCGTTCTGTTGGCTCTACTCTATTTAGGCGTTAAAAACATCTACTTAGGTCCCACTCTTCCTGCATTCCTTTCACCCAATGTAGTAAATGTTCTGGTAAATAATTTTGGAATTTCCGGCATTACAAACGTGGATGAAGATATGAAAGTAATGCTCGAAGCATAAGAGAGGTAATAAAAATCATAGCTCTAAAGCCGATTTCCGATTGGGAGTCGGCTTTTTTGGTATAAAAATCTGTTCGAATCATGTTTTCTG
Source organism: Bacteroidia bacterium (assembly GCA_030538215.1). GTDB lineage: Bacteria > Bacteroidota > Bacteroidia > Bacteroidales > Dysgonomonadaceae > Petrimonas. The sequence continues at coordinate 1,194 of JAUNUM010000033.1, read as the reverse complement.
ACAATGATTTTGCGAAAATATATTCACAAATTTGTGAATTCTGAAATTATTGTTTTATCTTTGCTTCGTGAAAAGCGAATTCTTATGAAGATAATTTTCGAAGAAGAATATTTGGAAGAACTTTATACGACAGGCAAAACAAAATCGAAAAAGTATCGGTTTCAGCCCGAAGTAATTCGAAAATACATCCAAACGGTAGATAAGCTTCGAGCGGCTGCCCGCGTTGAAGACCTTTTCGTCATCCGAAGCCTGCATTACGAAAAGTTGATCGGGGATAAAAAAGGAATCGAAAGTGTACGCATTACCATACACTACCGATTGGAGTTTATTTCCTCTTTTTCCGAAACCGAAAGCATCACCATTTGTTCGCTTTTAGACATCAGTAACCATTATCAATAAAAACCGTTATGAGTACAATACTACCCCACTACCCAACTCACCCGGGCATTCTCATTAAAGATGAATTGGCTGAGATAGGAAACTTTACGCAAAAAGAATTGGCTTCCCAACTGGGTGTTACCGCTTCTTTCCTAAGTGAAGTAATTAACGGAAAACGTTCTATTAACGCGTCATTAGCTATTGGATTAGAAGATTTCTTCGGAATCCCGGCCGAATACTGGCTTCGTTTTCAAGCGCAATACGATCTTGATTTGTTGCGGATTTCACGGCGTAATGCCTCGGATACCCAAAAGCCGTATTCGCGTTTTAGGAAAAGAGGGGTTGCAGTTTAAAGTTCAAATTTCAGACATCAATCAAAGCCGATTCTAATTGGGAATTGGCTTTTGTTATCATAATAATATCCTAACTCTCCTCTCTGTAAAAGATTTTATAATATTTCCATCCATCTTTATCTTCACCTTGTTCAATTAAGTGTTCATCCCCGTGTACGTAAATGTGAAAGTTTTTGTCTAGTTTGATGACACTTTTGAATTTTCGGGCTTGTTTTTTAACAGCACTTTCCGAAACTTTAAAGGTGTCTCCAATTTCTATTTCATGCTCTTTTTCGTATTGTTCCTTATATTGATTAAAACTTTCAATCATTTCCGGTTTCTGAATAACTTCTTTTGCAAAATTATCTAATGAAATTTCCGTATTCTCTTTAAAGAAATCTAACGATTTATTCAATAATGCAGCTTGTTCAGCCTTGTTCATGCCAAAATCTTCAGAGACTGTTCTCGTTATAAATGACTTATA
>JAUNUM010000148.1 GCA_030538215.1 Bacteroidia bacterium | reverse complement strand
ATATTTACGCCCGATATTTACGCCTGAAAGGCGAAGAAGTACTTTTCATCGGCGGTTCAGACGAACACGGAATTCCTATCACTATCCGCGCTCGAAAAGAAGGCGTTACACCGCAAGATATAGTGGACAGATATCACGAACTCATTAAAAAATCGTTTGAAGAATTTGGGGTTTCGTTCGATATTTATTCACGCACCACATCCGATATCCACCGAAAAACGGCATCGGATATTTTTCTGAAAATCCACGAAAACGGCGGATTTCAGGAAATTGAGAGTGAACAATATTACGACGAGGAAGCCAAACAGTTCCTTGCCGACCGCTATATTACCGGAACTTGCCCGCATTGCAGCAACGAAAACGCCTACGGCGACCAGTGCGAACAGTGCGGAACATCGCTCAGTCCCACGGATTTAATTAACCCGAAATCCACATTGAGCGGCAGCGTGCCCGTTATGCGAAAAACCAAACACTGGTATTTGCCGCTCAACGAACACGAAGCGTGGCTCCGCCAATGGATTTTGGAAGGCCACAAAGAGTGGAAATCTAATGTTTACGGACAGTGCAAATCGTGGCTCGACTTGGGTTTGCAGCCGCGCGCCGTAAGCCGCGACTTAGATTGGGGAATTCCCGTTCCACTACCGGATGCCGAAGGCAAAGTAATGTATGTGTGGTTCGACGCGCCCATCGGTTACATTTCCAATACCAAAGAGCTGTTGCCCAACGATTGGGAAAAATGGTGGAAAGACGAAGAGACCAAATTAGTCCATTTCATCGGGAAAGACAACATTGTTTTCCACTGCATCGTTTTTCCGGCAATGCTCAAAGCCGAAGGCTCCTATATTCTGCCCGAAAACGTTCCGGCAAACGAATTTTTGAATCTCGAAAACGACAAAATATCCACTTCGCGCAATTGGGCGGTGTGGTTGCACGAATATTTAGAAGAATTTCCGGGCAAGCAAGACGTTTTGCGCTACGCGCTCACGGCAAACGCCCCCGAAACCAAAGACAACGATTTCACGTGGCGCGATTTTCAGGCACGCAACAACAACGAGTTGGTTGCCGTGCTCGGAAACTTCATCAACCGCGCGTTGGTGCTCACGCAGAAGTATTTCGACAACAACGTCCCCGCGCTCGGAGAGCTAACCGATTACGACCGCGAAACCATTGCCGAAGCACAAAAAGTGAAACAAGCGGTAGAGCAAAATCTCGAAACTTATCACTTCCGCGAAGCGCAAAAAGAAGCGATGAACCTTGCCCGCATCGGCAACAAATACTTAGCCGACACCGAGCCGTGGAAAACGGCAAAAACCGATATGAGCCGTACGGCTACCATCTTGAATTTGTCGCTGCAAATGGTGGCAAATCTGGCTATCGTGTGTGAACCGTTTTTGCCTTTCTCCACACAAAAAATATACTCGTTCCTCAACGCCGATAAATTCGACTGGGAACAGCTCGGCAGTTTCAACCTACTGCCCGAAGGGCACAAATTAGGACAAGCGGAACTTCTTTTCGAGAAAATCGAAGACGAAACCATCGAAAAACAGGTGCAAAAACTGTTGGATACCAAAAAGCAAAACGAAGCTAGCCTCTCCCCCAACCCCTCTCCACAAGAGAAGGGAGATGTAGCTCCAATAAAAGAAAATATCGTTTACGACGATTTCGGCAAACTCGACATCCGCGTGGGAACCGTTCTGGAGTGCGAAAAAGTGCCGAAGGCAGATAAACTGCTTCGCTTCCTGCTTGACGACGGACTTAACAAACGCACCATTTTATCGGGAATTGCCGCGTTTTATCCCAATCCCGAAGAGTTGGTGGGCAAGCAGGTGTGTTTTATCGCCAATCTGGAACCGAGGAAACTGCGTGGCATTATGTCGGAAGGAATGATTCTTTCGGCCGAAAATGCCAATGGCTCGCTATCACTGATTGAGCCATCGAAAGAAGTACTACCGGGAAGTCAGATTAGTTGAAATAGCAAAAAATCCTATTGAAGCCTTCTATTCAATTGTCACGCAAAATAGAATTTCGGCTGATCATAGAAGAGTTTTTAATGCCCGGATGGGCGATATTTTCATAACCACAGGCGATTCATTCGCCTGTGGAAAAGCTAACGGTAGCAATCTCCCGCCCGAAGTGGCGGCACTTAAGAATAAAAAAGTATTGCCCTTCAAACAGTAAATTATCGATTTAATGAAAAAGAATTACGACAATATTAAAACTTTTGATAAATTAATTGAACTTGAGCACGGGAAAATAGGTACCGAAAGCCGTAATAAATACGAAGAAGGTGCACAAATGTTCATTGTTAGCGAAATGCTGAAATCCGCAAGAAAAGATGCTAATCTCACACAAGAACAATTAGCCGAAAAAGCAGGAACCAAGAAAAGTTACATTTCTAAAATAGAAAATGGCAAAGGAAACATTCAACTTTCTACGCTTATCCGAATTTTTGAACAAGGATTAAATAAAAAAATTGGACTAACCTTTCTTTGATCGTTGTTTTTCATTTTTTTAACACAATCAGATGCAGCGTTTTTTCCATTTCTGCATCTTATCTAATATAAAACATCAATTACAAAACTTAAAATACATTTTTATGAAAAAAACAATTATTCTTTTAGCAGCGCTAATCATCAGCTTTTCAGCTTTTTCTCAACAACGCACACGAAGTTTTATGGGTTGGCATCTCGCTAAAGACGCGCCGGCAAAGTTGAATGAGTTGAAATTGAATTTGCCCATGACCATCTTCGGCTCATCACCCGAAATATCGTACGAACGAATTTTAAACTCCGATATCAGCGTGGGCGCATCCATTTTGGGTAGTTTCAATATAGATAACAATCCCTATCAAGTCATATTCACTCCCTATTTTCGTTGGTTTTTTGGGGGAAGCTCAACCAATCTTCAAAAGTATGGAGCCGGTTTTTTTATAGAAGCAAACGGGGCTATCTATTCTCAACAAGTATCAACTAACTCTTATATAGGTAATAATAACACTTCTGAAACAAAATCAGAGGTAGGTTCAGGTCTTGGCATGGCGATTGGTTGGAAATTCCTTTCAAAAAATAATTGGGTGGGCGAAATTTATGGCGGTGCCGGACGAAATTTCATAAAAAGCGATTATGTTGCCGTAGGAGCCTATCCTCGTATTGGTATATCCATCGGGAAACGATTCTGATAATTTACGATAACTCAACCACTATGGATTGAAAATCCATAGGTTGGATTTCGACTATAAGTCG
>JAUNUM010000147.1 GCA_030538215.1 Bacteroidia bacterium | reverse complement strand
CCAATGCCCAATGCCCTTTACCCTACGCTCTTAACTCTTCGCTTTTAATTTTATTGAGCAGGTTTTCACAAGCATCTTCCAATAAATCCATTACCAGTTCAAAACCCGATGAATCACCGTAATAAGGGTCGGGAATGTGTGGATGTGAGAATTTGTTGGAAAAATCAGTCATTCGATGGATTTTTGCAATATCTTCCTCTGTTTTTGCCAATTTTTTAACGTTTCGGTAATTATCATCATCCATCACGATGATATAATCAAACGTTTCAAAATCGCTGTACTTAAACTTTCGAGACCTTGAACAGAAATCGTAACCACGACGCTGTCCATGCTTACGCATTCGGTTATCGGGCAATTCGCCTTCGTGCCAACCCGATGTTCCGGCAGAATCCACAAAAATATCTTCTTCTAAGTGATTGTCAAACACCATTTTCTTCATAATCCCTTCGGCTGCCGGAGAACGACAAATATTTCCGAGACAAACAAAGAGAACGTTGACTTTTTGATTCTTGGCGTGAGGGATATCCATAACTCTTAATCGATTATAATCTAAAACAATGGACAAAGATAATAATTTTATTTATATTTGCACCTAAATACTTTTTAGCTTAATAATGAGTTTAACAGATAGAATTACAGCACAACCGGTTTCTAAAGAGGTTGCGGTAGCTGGTACTAAAGCAGAGTTAGGGCAAAATAGAGTAAAGCGTGTTTTATTTGGTATAGGAGGCGGTTTGGCATTCGTGTTGGCTGTATTGGGAGTTTTTGTTCCCGGAATACCTTGCACGCCATTCGCATTATTATCAGCTGCTCTTTTTGCAAAAAGTTCCGATAAATTATACAATTGGTTGCTGAGTAACAAAATTTTAGGTCCTCGCATCAAAAATTATCAACGCAGAAAAGGGATTTCGAAAAGCGGAAAAATCAAGGTAATTGTCTTGATGTGGATAATGGTGTTAATCTCTTCATTTGTTATAATTAAGGCACTCACCATACAAATTATTATACTCTCTGCAGGGCTTTTGGGGACGATTACAGTTTGGTTCTTTGTGCCCGAGGGGAAAGATTATGCCGAAGCAGAAGAAGCAGAAGAGGATATTTAGAAGTTGTTTTGACGGATTCAAAACAGTTTCTTAGTCTCGCAAATATGCGAAATAATATTTTTCCATCTTTTTCGATAACAACTCAATGTTAAACATATCGGAAGCGGTGGAAATGTCTTTTATAGAGCCGTCGCGATAAAGAATTTTAATGCTCTCGTCGTACTTGTTGTACATATCGGTTGCCAACGAATCGGATGATACAAAATAACCGGCTTCTTTTTCTGAAATACCGTGTTTTTGCATAAATTTTTCGGTAAATTCCTGCCTTTTTTCTGCCGGATGTGGCTCGTTGGTAATTTGTATTTTAAATAATTTCCGGTTTATCATTCCGGTACTCAGTAACGATAATACTTTGTCTGGATTTGATTTCCAGACTTTTAACGATGTCCAGATGTCGTTATCGTCTATGTTGGTGAAGTGTTCCAGTACTTCAGGATTTTCCTGAAAATCTTTTAATTTAACGTCGTTTTTCAGAAAGAACGCCAGCGATGGTGATGCAAACAATTTCTCGCCGTTTTGCGACAAGTATTTTGCCCGGTTTATGGTATTTATCAGCATTTTTTCCGATGCCACTGCTGTTTTGTGCAAATAAACCTGCCAGTACATAAAGCGGCGCGACATCAGAAAATTTTCTATCGAATAAATCCCCTTCGATTCCACTACCAGCTTATCGTCAATCACATCCAGCATTTTCATGATGCGTGCAGCACCGATATTTCCTTCACTTACACCGGTGAAAAAACTATCGCGTTGCAGATAATCCAGTCGGTCAACATCTAATTGCCCGCTCACCAATTGGTGTAAAAACCGTTTGGGATATTTATCTCGAAAAATATCGATAGCTATGTTTAATGCATCTTTCTTTTCGTCGTTTATTTGTTGCATCAGCAGCAAGGAAATTTCTTCGTGATGTACATTATTAGCTAACGTGTTTTCCAGCACGTGCGAAAACGGTGTGTGTCCGATATCGTGCATCAAAATAGCAGCCAGCGCTCCCCGATATTCTTCTTTGGTAATTTCGTGACCTTTATCGCGCAGATTTCGCAACGCCACATCCATTAAATACATTGCCCCAAGAGTATGATGAAATCGCGTGTGCTGCGCACCGGGATAAACGTACGAAGCCATTCCCAGTTGTCGGATTCGGTTCAATCGTTGCAAATAAGGATGTTGGATGAGTTCGTAAATAAATTCATCGGGAATATTTATAAACCCAAAAACCGGATCGTTGATGATTTTTCGCTTTTGCTGCATTTACATTTATATAAAGAGCTATAATCTTGATTTGTTATTTATCTGATTCCCAGCATCATTTCGGGTGAAATTTCAAGTATGCGGCAAATATTTCCTGCTATTTTGAGCGATGGCACGCTACGACCGTTTATAAAATCGCTGATTCGGGACGGCGACAAATTCAATTCGGCGGCCAAATCCTTTTGAGTTATGTTCTTTTCTTCAATAGCAAGTTTTATAAGCATCGCAGGATCAGGCGACTCAATGGGAAAATGTGTCTCTTCGTAATCTGCTACTAAATCGGAAATCATATCCAATTCGAGCAGATTTTTATCATCAGCCGATGTGGCATTGCTGACGATCTTTAACAATTCTTCAATGCGCTCACAAGCTGCTTTGTATTGTTTATCAGTTTTTATTGAAGCCATAATTTTTTAAATTGTTTTACAATCAATTTTGTCATACTCTTTATGTGTACCGATAAACCGGATGTAAACTTTCTTAACGGTGAAAATTATGATAGCAACCAAGCGATAATCATTTCCTTTGATATTGAAAACATAACGATCATTTCCCACGTAATCTACCGAGTTGAACATTTCCTTTATATCTCCCAGACTTGACCAGTCGGCTTTTTTCGTCTTGGTGTACCAATCTCGTAAAGACGGTTCAGCATCGGAGTGTTTAATGATAAATTTCCTTATGGCTGCAAAAGTAATAATTCTCATATATCGTACTTACTCATCGCAAAGATAGTAGTTTGTTTTGAAATGCGAAATTATTTCTCCTTTTTATATTGAATCTCAAATTTTAATACAAATAAGAAATCAAAAAATAGTCGAACCAATATTAAATTAGTTCGACTATTTATTGTTGTCTTACTAAGATTCGAACTTAGACAAACAGGACCAGAATCTGTTGT
>JAUNUM010000146.1 GCA_030538215.1 Bacteroidia bacterium | reverse complement strand
CACAAGTCCCTTTCTTTTGGAAAGGGATTTAGGGATAGGTTTTTTGATGGATTTGGGCTTTCATTTCGAATTATATAGCGGGATGAAGGTAGAGACGCAATGCATTGCGTCTTTACAAAGACGCGAAAAAGAGGAAAAAACAGTCTGAAAGAATCAGAAAAATAAGAATAAAATAAGATTTGTAAAATTCAAAACAGTTTCTTAGAAGGCAGCAAGACCTCGAAATTCTGTTTCGGGGTTTTTTGTTAAATGCCAAAACAAAGACAAGGTTCAAGCGTTAAGATTACTCACAAAAGAAGAGATTTTGCAAGTCATAGATTTAACATACCGAAACGAAACAGAATTACCCAAAGTGGTGGCTACTCTGGGATTTTTCGATGGAGTTCACATCGGGCATCGGCATTTGATAGATCAGGTTAAAGCCGAAGCAAACCGATTGGGATTGCCGTCTGCCGTTATCACTTTTCCTGTGCATCCGCGAAAAGTATTGCAAACCGATTATCAGCCCAAACTGCTTTGTGGTTATGAGGAGAAATTAGAGCAATTGAACACAACAGGAGTCGATTATTGTATCAGTCTGCCGTTTACCACGGAATTGTCAAAGTTGGATGCAGAAGATTTTATTGTAAAAATTCTCCACGAAAAAATCCATGTGAAAACTTTACTAATCGGATACGATCATAGATTTGGGCGTAATCGGGAAGATGGTTTTGATCAATATGTTGAACATGGGAAAAAGATCGGGATCGATATCATTCAAGCAACGGAAATGCGTGTGGATGACGAAGATGTGAGTTCATCGCGAATAAGACGGTTGCTCATGAAAGGCGAAATTGAGAAAGCCAACCAATTGCTGACGTATAATTATACGTTATCGGGGAAAATTGTGGAAGGTTATCAGGTGGGGCGCACCATCGGTTTTCCGACTGCAAACGTGAAAGCGTGGGAAAAATACAAGGTGGTTCCTTTGCTGGGAGTTTACGCCGTTTTGGTTCACTTTCAAGGTGAAACGCACGAAGGAATGCTTTATATCGGTACTCGCCCTACGTTGCAAAACGGTATGGAGATTAGTGTTGAAGTAAATATCTTTGATTTTGACGGAGATTTGTACAACGAGTCGCTAACGGTTGAATTCATCGATTTTATTCGCGGAGATGAAAAATTTGACACTATTCAACAGCTTGTAGATCAGATTTACAAGGATAAAGAAAATGTAAAAAAACGATTGAAAAACGTATGAAAATGGAATGTACTTTATTAAATAATGGAATAGAAATACCGATGTTGGGTTTGGGAACTTACAAAATCGGCAAAACTGATGAAGATGTTTATAATGCCATAAGAACGGCTTTGGATGTAGGATACAGACATATCGATACTGCAGCTTTGTATGCGAACGAAGTTCCAATCGGAAAAGCTATCCGAGAAAGCGGAATACCGCGTGAAGATATTTTTGTGACTACCAAACTTTGGGGTAATGATGTTGTGAAAGATGAAGTCCCGCAGGCGTTCGACAGAAGTATGCAGTTATTGAATATTGGTTATGTGGATTTATATTTAGTACATTGGCCGGTGAAAGGTAAACTTGTCTCCACGTGGCGGGAAATGGAGAAAATTTATGCTTCGGACAAAGCAAAAGCCATTGGATTAAGCAACCATTTACTGCATCATTTGGAAGAAATTCTGGATGAAGCGAATGTATTGCCGACTGTGAATCAGGTTGAAATGCATCCTTACGTGGTTTTGGATGATTTAGTTGATTTCTGTGCCGATAATACTATCGTATGCGAAGCGTGGAGTCCGCTGGGAAGCAACAAGGCTCCACTTCTCGAAGAGAAAATTTTGAAAGAAATAGGAGAGAAATACGGAAAATCTCCTGCTCAGGTTGTATTGAGATGGAATATCGAGCGGGGAGTGGTTGCCATTCCAAAATCGTCAAATAAGGAAAGACAAGCAGCTAATCTCAATATTTTCGATTTCAAACTTACACCGGAAGATGTGCAGTTGATCAATTCTCTCGATAAAAACTACCGCACCGGCATTCATCCCGACGAAATCGGTTTCTAATAAATTCCTTTTTGGTTCAACGCTTGCTGATAACGCGCAGCGTTGCGTGCATGTTCCGCATGAGTTATCGCAAAATTGTGTCTGCCCGATAAGTCGTCTTTTGCACACATAAACAAATAGTTGTGGCTCTGCGGAGAAAGTGTGCCGTCAATAGCACTGATGGACGGAATTCTAATCGGGCCGGGTGGTAATCCGGTGTTTTTATAGGTGTTGTATGGCGATTCCACTTCTAGATGGCGGAATAAAACTCGTCGCAACGAAAAATCGCCAACAGCGAATTTTACTGTCGGGTCGGCTTCTAATCGCATTCCTTTTTTTAATCGATTCAGATACAATCCGGCCACAATCGGATATTCGTCAGAATAAGTAGCTTCTTCTTCCACAATCGATGCCAGCGTAGAAACCTGAACAGGCGATAATCCGATAGTTGCAGCTTTATTTTTTCGGTCATCGTTCCAAAAACGATCATACTCTTTTTTCATTCTGTTGAGCAGGTTATCCACGCTTGTGTCCCAATACACTTCGTAGGTGTTCGGAATAAATATGGCAACCAGCGTATTTTCATCGAAACCCAATTTTTTTATTTTGGTCTCGTCGTTCAATGCATTCAATAAGGTCACGCTGTCCATCATCAGTTGCTGCGACAAACGTCCCGCCACATTTTCTTTTGTCCGTATATTATTGAACGTGATATTTACCGGTGTTTGATTTCCCGAACGCAGCGTGCGAATCACTTCCGGCATCGTCATACCGTCTTTTATGGTATATCGGCCGGTTTTTACGGTGTTGGGATAATTCATTCTTTCGGCCAAAATCCTGAACATCTGCTCCGATGGTAGGTTTGCTTTTTTCAGTTGGGAAATTACATCCTCGTAATTTTTCTCTTTATTGATATAAATGTATGCCGTTTCTTTCAGATTGAATGGCTTGAAAATAGTTCTTCTGACTACAATTGCACCAATTATGGCTATTAACAAAAGGAAAATTATTATCCAAAGAATAATTTTACGGCCTTCTTTTCTCGTTTTTTGTTCCATAAACACGACAGTTAATTTAAAACTGTGCAAATGTAGGAAGATTTGAACAGAAATCTCTCGTTTTTTTTGACAAGATAAAAACATTCTTGTATATTTGCACCCAATTTGGTTCGGAACCATACCGAGGAAGTGTGGGTGAGTGGCTGAAACCACCAGTTTGCTAAACTGACGTACGGGTA
>JAUNUM010000032.1 GCA_030538215.1 Bacteroidia bacterium | reverse complement strand
CGTGTGTCTCTACAGGCCGTGTGTCTCTACCAGAAAATATTACGATAATTTATGTATCACCAATCCCGAGCGCAGTTTCGGTTCAAACCACGTGGTTTTGGGCGGCATAATGTTGCCCGTATCGGCAATATCCATCAATTGTTTCATAGAAACGGGATATAACGCCAAGGCTACAGCCATTTCGCCACTATCTACCCGTTTTTTCAATTCACCTAAACCACGGATTCCACCTACGAAATCAATGCGTTTATCGGAACGCAAGTCTTTAATTCCAAGAATTTCATCTAAAATAAGATTTGATGAAATGGTTACGTCCAGCACACCGATAGGATCGTTATCATTGTACGTACCTGGTTTTGCAGTCAGGCTGAACGAGCGTCCGTCTAAATAAAGAGAAAAGTTATGTAAATTCTTTGGTCGCTGAATTTCTGATCCGGTAGGTTCAACTATAAAGTTTTTCTCTAATTTCTTTAGAAATTCATCGGGAGTTAATCCGTTCAAGTCAGTTACAACGCGGTTGTAGTCAATAATAGTCAATTGGTTATCGGGAAAACAAACCGCCATAAAATAGTTGTACTCTTCATCACCTTTGTGGTTGGGATTATTTTTTGCTTTTTCCGCACCCACCAAAGCAGCGGCAGCTGAACGGTGATGTCCATCGGCAATGTACATGGCTGGAAATGCTCCAAAAACTTCGGTAATACGCCGAATATCAGCATCATCCGAAATTAACCAAAAGTGGTGCCCCACTCCATCTACTGAAACAAAATCATATTCCGCCTTTTGCTTAATAATGCGGGCAACAATAGCATCGATTTCTTGGTTGTAATGATACGCAAAAAACACCGGTTCTATGTTGGCATCGTTTACACGAACGTGTTTCATGCGATCTTCTTCCTTATCGCGACGCGTAAGTTCGTGCTTTTTGATTTTTCCGCTCATGTAATCTTCCACATAAGCGCCAACTACCAAACCGTATTGCGTTTTGCCGTTCATTGTTTGCGCATACACGTAATACATTTCCTTGTCGTCTTGCACAAGCCAACCTTTGTCTTGAAAAAGTTGAAAATTTTCTGCCGCTTTCACGTACACATCTTCATCGTGCTCGTCTTTTCCTACCGGAAAATCGATTTCGGGCTTGATGATTCTGTACAACGATTTTTCGTTTCCTTGGGCTTCCTTACGAGCTTCTTCGGAGTTAAGCACATCGTACGGACGCGATGCTACATCTTTTACATACTGTTTTGGCGGACGTACGCCTTTGAATGGTTTAATAATAATTGCCATAATTTAAGATTAAGTAATTTGTTAATACGGTTGCAAAAATAGTGATTTTTCCGATAATAATGACAACTTACATCCGGTTTATTTCGGATAAAGTAGCTATATTTGCTAAATAAATCTCCAAAACATCACAATATGATTCAAATCTCCGAACAAAAAATTATCGATGCAGCCGCAAAGAGCATGGACGAATTCCTGAAAGTGTTTACCGATGCTTATCTCGAAAAGTTAGGTGGCGATATTACGGCTGAGAATATGGATAAACTCAATGGTTATCAACATACGCTGCTTGCATTTCGTTTTTTTACCGACGAAGTCCGCGAAGGCGGTTTTGTACAATTAATTCAAAACGGATATGGCGGATACGTTTTCGATAATCCAACGGCCAAAGCGTTGAAACTGATGGGAGCTAAAAGTTTATCGAAAATCCTGTACAAAGCTAAGGAAATTTACGATAAATACCGTGCGGAATTAGAACGGGAAACTACCGAAGAGGAATTTATGGCGATGTACGAACGGTTTGAGCAATTTGACGAACTGGAAGAGAAATATATGGAGATAGAAGAAGAACAAACCGCTATTATCGCGGAATATGTGGATGAGAATTTGGAAGATTTTGCTAAAGTATCGAAATAATCTTTCAACAACATGGAAAATAAAATTGAAATATACAAAACAGCCGATAATCAAACTGAAATAAAGGTTCAGTTTGATGAAGATACTGTTTGGCTTAATGCGCACACAATAGCCGAACTCTTCGGCGTAAACCGTCCTGCAATTGTTAAACACATCGGCAATATTTACAAAAGCTATGAATTAGAAGAAGGTTCAACTTGTTCCATTTTGGAACAGGTTGCCGCTGATGGTAAAAAGAGAAAAATGAACTTTTATAATCTTGACATGATTCTGTCAATAGGTTATCGAGTCAATTCATCTCAAGCTACAAAATTTCGCCAGTGGGCAACACAACGTCTTAAAGATTATCTGGTGCAAGGTTATGCTATCAACAAGAAACGCTTAGCACAAAAACAACAAGAAGTAGAATACCTGAAAACCGGTATTCGCATACTCAATCGAGTAATAGAAGAACAAACTTTTACAGAAGAATTCAAAATGCTTCAGGTATTTGCAAAAGGATTAGAACTTTTGGACGATTATGATCATGAAAATCTAGATAAAACAGGAAGAACAAAGGATAAAACCATTATTTTCCCAACTTACAACGACTATATGTCATTGATACAGAAAATGTACGGGAGTTTGACTCAGATGTATTTGCCAAACCAAAAGACGACAGTTTTCAGAGCTCTATCAATCAAATCAAACAAGGTTTTGGGGATATCGATTTTTATCCGTCTATAGAAGAAAAAGCAGCTAATTTACTCTATTTTATCACTAAAAACCATTCGTTTGTTGATGGAAATAAGCGAATTGCCGCAGCTTGTTTTCTTCATTTTTTGCAACAAAATAATGCACTGTTAAAAAGTAACGGTGACCCTACTCTCGACAATTCTACTTTGGCAGCAATAACTCTTTTTATCGCAAACAGTAAACCGGAAGAAGCAAATATTGTTAAACAATTTATTATAAGCATCCTGAACAGGAATTTGCAACAATAAAAGGGTTTTTTATTAAATTCTACAGTTTACCTACTTCGATTTTTCCTCCTCCAAGAACTTCGCTGCTTCGCAAACTTCATTGTACCACTCTTCTCCAAACTTTCGGATAAGCGGCTCGCGAAGAAATTCGTAAATTTTCACACCTTCTTTTCTTCCGCACATGGTAGCCGGAACGCATATCGACCACCGATTGTAGTTTACTGCCGTAAATTCGCTGAGTTTCTGCAAACGAATCGGATACAAGTGACACGAGATTGGTTTTTGCACCGAAATTCGCCCTTCACGATAAGCCTTTTCAATGGTACACTTGCACGTTCCGTCTTCATCGAAATAAGTAAACACGCATTCACGACCGTTTATTATCGATGTTACCAACTCACCATCATAATCGGTATAAGCAATGCCTTGCGCTTCGATAAGTTGTTGCGCCTGCGGCGAAAGATCATCCCAAATCTCAGGTAAAATCGTTTTTATTTGCTCAAACTCTTCTTGCTCCAACGGTGCACCCGAATCGCCCTCAACGCAGCAGGCGCCTTTGCATTTAGTGAGGTTACAGATAAAATGCTCCTCGAAAATATCGTCCGATAATATAGTATCTCTAATTTGAATCATTGTTTTTAAATAGTCTTTTGTATCGTAAAAACATGAAATAAGTTAATAATCCACTTGCAATTATCACTGCAAACAATCCCCACGGAAACGACTTATTTCCCAATTGTTTGAAGAAATCAAATTCACCCCAAAAGTAAGTAATTATAATCACAGCAGCGTTATTCACGAAGTGATAAAGCATGGGAATCCACAAATTACGCGAGTAAAGGAATAAGTATCCCAACACAGCACCCATAATCAATCGAGGAAAAAAACCGTAGAACTGCAAATGTATCGCACTAAAAATAAATGCCCCTATCCACACTGCCAAATGTCCGTTTCGTAACCATTTTTCTATAAAGCGCTGTAATGCTCCCCTGAAAAAAATTTCTTCCACAAAAGCAGCTGCTGCAGCAATAATCAATAGGTTTAGAAATAAATTAGAAATTGTTTTTTTCGCGAAAAAAAGATCAATAACATACTTGACAGAATTTTCCATCTGTCGCATCCAATCCTCGATGACTACTAACGAATCGGGCAGTATAATCTGTTTATTCCACTGAGCAATAACGGCTATCGCCGGATAGGAAATCAAAAAAATCAAAAATCCATAAAAAAGTCCTTGCGACATCTTCTCGGTTTTCTTCACTCCAAGCATTTGCAGCGGATTTTCCGTTATCCACCTGCAAATGATGTAAGCCGGCAATAACATCATAAAAATATCCTGCAAAATAATACTGAGCCTATAATACCAAATAGTATTTTGAAACGAAGGTTGTGAAACACCGATTATAAATAAAATGATGTTTGACATTAATGCTCCTATCAGCGAGAATAAAATCAGGTAGATAATTCTTGTTAGATTTGAACTATTTTCAAGTTTTTTTTGCATGTTTCATAATTTAAAGTTGCAAAGATAGCCAAAATCAGGTAAATCTAAATGACTTATTTTGCATTGTTTAAAGAATTAACCCTCAAATATTTTTTGCAGTTATCAATATAAAGCGTATTTTTGCATCCAATTTTAAAAAATCGATTTTAACATTTAAATCGATTGATAGTCAAATAAAAAACAAAACATACAAGACAAAAATAAACAGTTCAAATGAAGGTAACACTCAACAAAACAGACAATGTAAACGGCATCATCGCCATTGAATTAGAAAAACCTGATTATCAAGAAAACGTTGACAAATCGTTAAATCAATTCCGTCAAAAAGCCAATATTCCCGGATTCAGACAAGGTAAAGTACCTAAAGGAATTATCCAGAAAATGTACGGAAAGTCGATTTTAGCAGAAGAAATCAACAAACTGGTCAGCAACGAATTGTACAAATATATTAAAGATAACGAACTGAATATCTTGGGTGAACCGCTACCAAACGAAGAAGAACAAAAAACAATCGATTTCGATAAGGATGAGAATTTCGAATTTAAGTTCGATATTGCTCTGGCTCCCGAATTTGAACTTCCGCTCAACAAAAGAGACGCTCTCTCTTACTACAACGTAAAACTCGAAAACGATTTACTGGACAAACAATACGATGCCTACAAACAGAACTACGGAACATATAAAAAAGTAGAAGAAAAAGCTGTTGAAACCGACCTTATTAAAGGAAAAATCACAGAGATTGACAACGGTGAACCTAAGGAGAATCTGCTCGAAATTGAGAACGGTATCATTATGCCATCGTATATTAAAGATGAGAAAACTAAAAAGAAATTTGTAGGCGCTAAAGTGGGTGACAGCATCGTTTTCAACCCAAAAACTGCTTACGATAACAACGAAGCCGAAATTGCATCGCTCTTACAAATCACCAAAGATGACGTAAAAGAAGTTAACTCCGATTTCACGTTCGAAATTCAGGAAGTTACCCGTTACGAAGAAGCGGAAATGAATCAGGAACTGTTCGATAGAGTATTGGGCGAAGGCGTGGTTTCATCGGAAGAAGATTTCAAATTGAAAATTTCCGAAATGTTGAACAATCAGTTTAAACCAGCCGCCGATAACTTGTTTATGAAGTCTGCCCGCGAACTGATTTTGAAAAAGCTGAAAGACGTTGAATTTCCCGATGCTTTCCTGAAACGCTGGTTATTGGTTGCCAATGAAAAAAATACGGAAGAAACCATCGAAAACGATTATCCGAAAATTGCTGAAGATTTGAAATTCCATCTATCGAAAGAAAAAATCGTAAAAGACCAGGACATTAAAATCGAAAACACCGATGTGGAAGCATTTGCAGCCGAAGTTGCCAAAGCACAATTCTCGCAATACGGAATGAGCAATGTTCCGGCCGATGTATTGGAAAACTACGTGAAACGTATGCTGGGCGACCAAAACACGGTAAGAAACATGTACGATCAGGTGGTTGAAAACAAAGTTATGGATTGGCTGAAACAAACCATTAAGGTAAACGAGAAGGAAATTTCGTCGAAAGATTTCGATAAACTACTTTCGAAAGAAGCTGAAGAAAAAGAAAATAAAGAAGACAAAGAATAAATATTGTTTCCTAAACAAAAATAAATATCTTTGTTATCGGTTAAAGTTGGCATTTTATTTGCATAACCTTTAGCAAATAGAATTTATTAACACCGCATCCCGCATTTGCGTGATGATAAAAAACAAGATTTATGCAAAACGATTTCAGAAAATATGCCGTTAAACACCTCGGGATGAGCAGTGCCCGTTTAGACGGCTATACCAAAATAATAAGCGCCGGCGGCGGATATATTTCCCCAACCATCATCGAAGAGCGTCAATTAAATGTTGCTCAAATGGACGTTTTTTCGCGCCTGATGATGGATAGAATCATCTTTCTCGGCACACAAATTGACGATTACACCGCCAACGTTATTCAAGCGCAGTTGCTTTATCTCGATTCTGCCGATCAGGGAAAAGATATTTCTATCTACATCAATTCACCCGGCGGATCGGTTTATGCCGGTTACGGAATTTACGACACCATGCAATTTATCGGAAGCAACGTTACCACCATCTGCACCGGAATGGCAGCTTCTATGGCAGCCGTTTTGCTTGTAGCCGGAACGCCTAAAAAGCGCTTCGCGCTCACGCATTCGCGCGTAATGATTCATCAACCGCTCGGTGGCGTACAAGGACAAGCATCGGATATTGAAATTACCGCACGCGAAATCGCCAAGGTAAAACAAGAATTAAACACCATTATTTCCAAGCACACCGGAAAACCTATCGAAGAAGTTTCTCGCGATTCTGACCGCGATTTTTGGATGAGCGCCTCGGAAGCCAAAGAATACGGAATGGTGGATGATATTTTGATAAAAAAGTAAGAAGCTAGAAGGCGGAAGTCAGAAGTCAGTATCATGTCTGAAATCTGATGTCTAAAAGTCTAATAAGAATGGCAAAAAAAGCAAACAGCAGCAACCATTGCAGTTTCTGCGGAAGAAGTGAAAACGATGTAAATTTACTTATTTCCGGCATATCAGGATACATTTGTGATATGTGTTCCGAACAAGCGCACGAAATAGTGAATGAAACATTCAAAAGCAACGGAAAATCAACTCCCGACATCACGCTCAACTCACTTCCCAAACCCAAACAGATAAAAGAATTTCTTGACGAATATGTTATCGGTCAAGACAGCGCAAAGCGTTTTCTCTCTGTTTCAGTTTACAACCACTACAAACGAATTCTGCAAAAAACAGTAAAAGATGATATAGAGATTGAAAAATCGAATATTATCATGGTTGGCGCCACAGGAACCGGAAAAACCCTGCTGGCCAGAACCATTGCTAAACTGTTGCGTGTGCCCTTTACCATTGTAGATGCAACGGTTCTTACCGAAGCCGGTTACGTGGGCGAAGATATCGAAAGTATTCTTACCCGATTGTTGCAAGTTGCCGATTACGACGTTTCCGCTGCCGAACGCGGTATCGTTTTTATAGACGAAATAGACAAAATTGCCCGTAAAGGCGACAATCCGTCCATAACTCGTGATGTAAGCGGCGAAGGTGTTCAGCAAGGATTACTAAAACTTTTGGAAGGAACGGTTATAAACGTTCCACCACAAGGTGGAAGAAAACATCCCGAACAACGAATGATTGCCGTTAACACCAAAAACATTTTGTTTGTTTGTGGCGGCGCCTTTGACGGAATTGAGAGAAAAATCGCCAACAGGTTAAATACACGTGTTGTAGGTTATGCAGCCAGCGGGCAAACTGCCGATATAGATCGCAATAACTTGCTTCAATACATCACACCGATGGATTTGAAATCATTTGGACTAATTCCCGAAATTATCGGACGTTTACCAATACTCACTTACTTAGAACCATTAGACAGAGCAGCTTTGCTGAGAATTCTCACCGAGCCTAAAAACTCTATCATCAAGCAATACGAAAAACTCTTCTCCATGGATGGTGTTACACTCACATTCGATAAAGATGTGTATGAATATATCGTGGACAAAGCCATTGAGTTCAAACTCGGTGCCCGCGGATTACGCTCCATTGTGGAAGTTATTATGATAGACGCTATGTTCAACACACCGTCGGAAGAAAAGAAAAAATTGCACGTTACTCGCGAATATGCCATTAAGCATTTCGAAAAATCAGATTTCCGACACCTGAAAGTTGCTTAAATTAGTTGTTTTTTGCTATTATCTTTAAAAATTCCTGTTTCAGGAAAGGCTTTTTCGTGTCAAAAATTCAAAAGTAAGATTTTTAACATTAGTAATTTGTTTATTCAATCTTTATGATTTAATTTAGTTTTTATTTTTGAATTAGATTTGCTTTGAAATTTAAAATACTTTTATACATTTGCATAATTCCAATAATTATTCAATATATTTTAGATTCAAAGCATTAAAGTAACCCCTATTTATGGAAAAGCAGGAATATCTGTACGAAGGATTAAAAAAATATTTCGGATTCGATACTTTCAAGGGAACTCAACAAGCCATTATTGAAAGTGTTCTGTCCGGGAAAGATACTTTTGTATTGATGCCGACCGGTGGAGGCAAATCACTCTGTTACCAGCTTCCGGCACTGCTTTCAGAAGGAACTGCAATTATTATCTCACCGCTTATTGCCCTGATGAAAAATCAGGTAGATGCCATGCGAAACTTCAGCGAAGAAGACGGAATTGCACATTTTCTCAACTCATCGTTAAACAAACAAGAAATTGAAGAAGTAAAACAAGATATCGTTTTAGGAAAAACCAAACTACTATACGTTGCTCCCGAATCGCTTACCAAGATGGAGAATATTGAGTTTCTCCAAAGTGTACCAATTTCTTTTTACGCGGTAGATGAAGCACATTGTATATCGGAATGGGGACACGATTTCCGCCCCGAATACCGCCGCATTAAACCTATTATCAGCGAAATAGGAACACGCCCGGTAATCACACTAACGGCAACGGCTACTCCCAAAGTACAGCACGATATTCAGAAAACATTGGGAATGCTGGATGCTGCGGTTTTTAAGTCCTCTTTCAATCGTTCCAATCTGTATTACGAAGTAAGAGATAAGGATGACAAAGTTGATAAAGAAATAATAAAATATATATTGTCGCAGGGCACAAAATCGGGTATTGTTTACTGTTTAAGCCGAAAAAAAGTGGACGACTTTTCCCAGATTCTTCAGGCAAACGACATTAGGGCGTTACCCTATCACGCAGGGATGGATGCTGCTACACGAAGCGCAAACCAAGATGCATTTCTGATGGAACAAGCCGAAGTAATTGTAGCTACTATTGCTTTCGGGATGGGAATTGACAAACCAGACGTGCGCTACGTGATACATTACGACATACCCAAAAGCCTCGAAGGTTATTATCAAGAAACAGGCCGATCGGGACGCGACGGAGGCGAAGGCAGATGTATTGCTTTCTATTCCAACAAAGATTTACAAAAACTGGAACGTTTCATGCAAGGCAAACCCGTTTCCGAACAGGAAATCGGGAAGCAACTGCTACTGGAAACAGCTGCTTATGCCGAAACTTCCGTGTGCCGGAGAAAAATGCTTTTGCATTACTTCGGTGAAGATTACAACGAACCAAATTGTGGAAATTGCGATAATTGTTTAAATCCAAAAATTAAAGTGGAAGCTAAAGAATTACTTGTTACCGTTTTAGAGGCAATATCTGTGCTAAAAGAAAAGCACAAAGCCGATTACTTAATCAATTTTTTACTCGGAAAAGAAACGTCCGAAATAGAAACGTTTGAACACAACGAACTGGAAGAGTTCGGATCAGGATCGGACGAAGAAGAGAGAACTTGGGAAACGGTTATCCGTCAAGCATTACTTGACAATTATTTAAAAAAGGATATTGAGAACTACGGGATTTTGAAAATAACGAAAAAAGGAAAAGATTTCCTAAAAAAGCCCGTTTCATTCAAAATCACAAAAGAAGAGGATGAAGATGAAGCCGATATCGATGAACTCGAAGCCGAAGAAGGCGTAATCACATCAGGCGGAGGAAATTCCGGCGCTGCCGATCCGGCATTGTTCTCAATGATGAAAGATTTAAGAAAAAAAATATCCAAAAAACTCAACGTACCACCATACGTAATCTTTCAACCTGCATCGCTGGAAGCTATGGCAACGTCCTACCCCATCACGCTGGAAGAACTACAAAATATTCCGGGCGTAGGAGCAGGAAAAGCAAAGCGATACGGACAAGAGTTTATAGAACTTATCAAAAAGCACGTAGAAGAAAACGAAATTATTCGTCCCGAAGATTTACGGGTAAAAACCGTCGCCAATAAATCAAAACTCAAGGTTTCTATCGTACAGGCAATCGACAGAAAAGTTGCACTTGACGATTTGGCTGAATCTAAAGGAATAGACTTCAGCGAGATGCTATCGGAAGTTGAGGCCATTGTTTATTCGGGAACAAAGATAAATATCAATTATTTTCTGGAAGAAGTAGTAGATTTTGACGTAATTGACGATATTTACGAATACTTCAGAGAAGCCGAAACCGATAGTTTAGAAAAAGCCATGGAAGAACTGCCCGACTATTCAGAAACAGAGATTCGTTTAGTCCGCATTAAATTCTTCTCCGAAATGGCTAATTAAACGTCTCAAAAACTATTGCATCCGATTTACTGTTTATAGTAAACAAAGGGAAAAAAAAAGAATGAAATATTTGCAAGACATAAATAGTCCGGCCGACCTCAAAAAACTCAATATAGAACAACTTCAAGATGTTTGTTCCGATTTAAGAGAATTCATTATCGATCAACTCTCGCACAATCCCGGGCATTTTGCATCGAGTTTAGGTACCATTGAACTTACGGTTGCTCTTCATTATCTATACAACACTCCCTACGATCGACTTGTTTGGGACGTAGGACATCAGGCATACGGACACAAAATTTTAACAGGAAGGCGCGATGTATTCCATACCAATCGTAAATTAGGTGGCTTATCCGGTTTCACAAATCCTAGCGAAAGCGAATACGATACTTTTATAGCAGGACACGCATCTACATCTATTTCGGCAGCATTGGGAATGGCCGTTGCCGCATCACTTAACGGTGAAGAAAATCGTCATGTAGTTGCCGTTATCGGCGACGGTTCAATGACGGGAGGATTGGCTTACGAAGGACTCAATAACGCCTGTTCACAACCCAACAACCTGCTTATCATACTCAACGATAACGATATGTCTATCGAAGGAAATGTAGGTGGACTTCAGGATTATTTGGTCAAAATGACCACCTCTTCCAAGTATAACAAAATGCGAAGCAAGGTTTACCAATCCTTTAAAAGTAAAAATCTAATTTCCGAAGAAAAGAAAAATATCGTACTTCGTTTCAATAACAGCGTAAAATCCCTGATTACCCAACAACAAAACATGTTCGAAGGGTTCAATATTCGATATTTCGGTCCGGTTGACGGACATGACTTACCGGGGCTTATCCGCGTATTGCGCAACATTAAGAATATGAAAGGGCCCAAGTTGCTTCACATTAAAACCGTTAAGGGAAAAGGATTTAAACCGGCTGAAAAAGCGGCTACCATTTGGCATGCTCCCGGACTATTCGATAAAGAAACAGGAGAACGAATCGTAAGAAAAAGAATAGATCAACCGCAGCTCTATCAAGATGTATTTGGTCATACATTGGTAGAAATGGCCGAAAAAAATGAAAAAATAGTAGGAATTACACCGGCTATGCCTACAGGTTGCTCTATGACCTATATGATGCAGGAGTTTCCCAAAAGAGCTTTTGATGTAGGAATTGCCGAAGCACACGCCGTAACATTTTCTGCCGGATTGGCAAAAGAAGGCTTTATTCCTTTTTGCAACATCTATTCATCGTTTATGCAACGCGCTTATGACCAAGTAATTCACGATGTAGCATTACAGAAACTAAAAGTTATCATGTGTCTTGACAGAGCCGGATTGGTAGGCGAAGACGGACCAACTCATCATGGTGTTTTCGATTTGGCATACTTCAAACCCATTCCCAATCTGGTTATTTCGGCTCCATTCAACGAGCATGATCTTCGAAACTTGATGTACACAGCCGTTTACGGAAATGATGGACCGTTTGTGATCAGGTATCCGCGCGGACAAGGCGAAATGGTGGATTGGCGCAACCAACCACAACTTATTCCGATAGGAAAAGGAAAAAAGCTGAAAAAAGGTACAGATATAGCACTACTTTCTATTGGAGCCATCGGTAACAACGCCATAAGAGCCATTGCACGAGCAGAAGAAATGGGTATTAGCGTGGCGCACTACGATATGCTTTTCCTAAAACCCATTGATAAAGAATTGTTGAGCAAAGTTGCAAAAAAATTCAAGTATATTATTACACTGGAAAATGGGGTGATTGAAGGTGGAATGGGAAGCGCCGTAGTAGAGTTTTTAGCTGATAATGGCTACACCAACAATAGAATTTTCAGAATTGGCATAGAAGATGAGTTTATTACTCACGGCCCGATGAAAGAATTACACAAAGTTGCAAAAATAGACGAAGATAGTATTTTGCAAAAAATTATCGGTGTGCACAGGCTGAAAAAGCAAGAACAAGAAGAAAAGCACGCCGAGGCTATAGTAGTTATCCAAGAACAAAATAACTTGAGCAATTAAAAGTTAGAATAAAACATATAACTGATGAAAATACTAATAGCCGGAGCAGGGGAAGTCGGCACCCATCTTGCAAAGTTGCTCGGGCAGGAAAATCATGATATCACCTTGATGGATAGCAGCAGGGAACGGCTAATGACCGTTCGCGATAATGCTGAATTATTGACTTTCATAGGAAATTGCACATCGCTAAAAGACCTTACAGAAGCCGGTGTTGCCAATTCCGAACTCTTTATTGGTGTTACTCCCGAAGAATCCAAAAACATTAACGCCTGTCTGCTTGCCGCAAATTTAGGTGTTAAAAAAACATTGGCAAGAATTGATAATTACGAGTATCTGTTGCCAAAAAACGTAGAATTTTTCGACAAATTGGGTATTCACTCCATGATTTATCCCGAAATGATGGCCGCACGAGAAATTGTATCTTCACTCAAAACTCCCTGGACTCGTGTTTGGTGGGAACTATCTAACGGATCCGTAATACTTACCGCAGCTAAAATAAGGGCAAATGCTCCCATAGCAAATTTGCACTTACGCGATCTTCCGGGCGTGGGTAAAAAATTTCACATTGTGGTAATAAAACGTGGGAACCAGACACTAATTCCGAAAGGGAATGACCAGATTTTACCAAACGATATTCTCTATTTCACCACGCTGAGA
This sequence comes from Bacteroidia bacterium, assembly GCA_030538215.1. Classification (GTDB taxonomy): domain Bacteria; phylum Bacteroidota; class Bacteroidia; order Bacteroidales; family Dysgonomonadaceae; genus Petrimonas. The sequence continues at coordinate 17,001 of JAUNUM010000032.1, read as the reverse complement.
AAAAATATCGATGAAATGCCTCTTATTATGGGCAAAACATCGTTTGAGACTAAAAATGTAATGTTTATGGGCGGAAGTAGAATTACCATGCGTGCTGTACAATATCTACCGTCGAATATAAACATAAAAATTATCGAACAGAATCGGGAAAGAGCAGAAAAATTAGTAGAAATTTCTCCATCAAATGTAACTATTTTCTTGGGTGATGCCCGCGATGCTGAACTGTTGCTTAGTGAAGGAATCTCCGAAATGGATGCTTTTATAGCACTTACCGGAAACTCCGAAGCCAATATTCTCGGCTGTATGATGGCTAAGCAATACGGGGTAAAAAAAACCATTGCCGAAGTAGAAAATATCGACTATATACCTATGGCAGAACGTTTCGATATCGGCACCGTAATCAACAAAAAGCTGTTGGCTGCCAGCAAAATATATGAACTTTTGCTCAGAGCCGATGCTTCGAACATAAAATGCCTCACATTCTCAAATGCTAACGTGGGCGAAGTTATCGCGAAGCCCAATTCAAAAGTTACTAAAAAGCTTATTAAAAATTTAAACTTACCATCCGATATGACACTTGGTGCACTCATCAGAAACGGCGAACCAATGCTTATTGACGGTGATACACTTATAGAACCTTACGATCAGGTAATGGTGTTTTTTATGAATACATCATTAAAAAATATCGAAAGTTTTTTTAATTAGGTAATTGAAATTACTGAAAAACTCTTTTTACCATTTGCCACGAATTTTAAGTCGTGGATAAAAAGTGCTACCGCCGCTTAAAAGTCGTGGTAATTGATTATGCGAAACTTCAACTATCAGTTTGTATTTAGCAGTATAGGATTAATTTTGATGATTGAGTCATCATTTATGCTAATTTCTGCATTTGTTGGTGAAGTTTATCAAGAACCGTCCGTCCGTAGTCTTTACACATCATCATTAATTACATTTATTTCAGGGCTCACTCTGTTTTTAATCGGAAGAAAAAAACGTAAAGAGAAACGAATCTCACAACGTGAAGTTTATCTCACCGTTACACTTACATGGGTTTTAATGGCTCTTTTTGGAACACTACCTTTCTTAATTGGTGGTGCTATCCCCTCTTTTACCGATGCTTTTTTTGAAAGTGTTTGCGGATTTACTACCACCGGAAGTTCCACGCTGCTTAATATAGAAGCCTTTCCAAAATCGTTGCACTTTTGGCGAAGTTTTACCCAATGGATTGGAGGTATTGGAATTATCATTTTCGTAATGTCTTTTTTACCTATGTTTGGTGGCAGTTCCTATCATTTTTATAACGCCGAAGCCACCGGTATTTCCAAAGAACAATTACGTCCACGCATCAGCGATATTACCCGAAATATGTCCATTACCTATTTGGTTTTAACAATTGTCGGATTTCTTTTACTTTGGGCCGGACCAATGGACGCTTTCGATGCAGCGTGCCACACTTTCACCAGTATCTCTACCGGAGGGTTTTCTACAAAACAAGCCAGTATTGCTCATTTCAATTCAGCTTACACGGAGTATGTTCTAATATTTTTGATGTTTGCCGGCGGCACCCGTTTTTTGTTACTATTCAATCTGTTCCGGCATTTCTCTGGCAAAATATTTAAAGACGAAGAGTTCTTATGGTACTCGTTTATGATTCTTGCCTTTACATTTATCATAACTATTACTTTGTATGTCGAAGGTAATGTGCTGGGCTCCATTGAGCATACTATCAGAACAGTTCTTTTTCAAGTTGTGGCGGCAATTACCACAACCGGATATGCCACAACCGATTTTTTGCGTTGGGGACAGTTCTACTGGTTTCTTTTCCTTGCCATGGTTTTGTTTTGTGGAAGTGAGGGGTCAACATCGGGTGGAATGAAGATATCGAGATTAATTATTTTGGTAAAAAACACTAAAGTAGTATTTCGCCGTCAAGTTCATCCACAAGCGTTGTACATGGTAAAAATTAACGGCCAGATTTACTCGAATGCGATTGTTGAAAAAGTTCTTGCTTTTGTGTTTCTGTATCTTATGATTGTTGGCTTGGGCGCCATTGTGTTAAGTTTCACGGGCATGTCGTTTGACGAATCTATTGGAGCAGCAGCTTCGAGCATGAGCAGCTATGGTTTTGGATTAGGAGATTTTGGTCCATCGGGTAACTTCTCTACCGCTACCGATTTTGCTAAATATTTTTTGGCTTTTTTGATGATAGTAGGACGATTGGAAGTGTTTACAGTGCTATCACTTTTTACTGCAAGTTTATGGAAAAAGTGATCTGAGATAAGGGGAATAGCAAGTTTTACCTTTGCATAAATTATATACTTCTAACCCTTCCCCCCACATAGCGGGGCACTTCCCTTGCATCACAAGGGAAGAGTTATTAGCTAAGAAACTTCATAGATAATGAAGGATATTTCCTGCACAACTGTCCCCTTTTGGCAAAGGGGACGAGTCCCGAGTAATCGGGACGGGCGGGGTTAGAATATTCCAATACATTAACAAATCCTTAAAACAAAAAAGGACGACCACCGTCGCCCTTTGAGTTGAACAAAATATGTTCATCATTTTTTCTTTAACAAAGCATATAACCAAAGAATGATTAACGCACCACCGGTTGCAAGCAACAATGTACGAATACTAAATCCGTCAACTGTTCCCCAGCCTAATAACGAACCTATCCATCCGCCAAGAACACCACCGGCAATACCAATTAAAATGGTTACAATCCAGCCACCCGGATCTGCTCCGGGACGAATTGCTTTAGCAATTAAACCTGCTAATAAGCCTAAAACAATCCAAGATAAAATTCCCATAATCTAAAATTTTAGTTAGTTAATTAAAAAAGTACTCTTTTATAACATCTTCTTTTAATGCTTTGTTCAATATCATAAAAATTATTTTTATCATCCGGATACAATTTAAATTGAAGTATAAAAAATTACGGGGCAACTCTAAAGTTACCCCGCAAATAGTTTAAAAAGTAATAACTACTATTTTTTATACTTCGAAAAATCGGCGTTAATCATATTTCCGGTTTCTATAAACGCTTTATGAAACTCAAAACAGGCGTATAAACTCTGTGGTGTATGCCCTTTTTTGGTTAAACTTAGGTAATCGTGTAGTAACGGACGATAATCGGGATGCGCACACTTCTCTATTATCTCTTCAGCACGTGCATGCGTTCCTTTACCGCGCAAATCGGCAACACCATATTCCGACACAATCACTTTCACCGAGTGCTCGCTATGATCTTCATGTGCTACTTTCGGAACAATGGCGCTTATTTTTCCGTCTTTCGCGGTTGATGGAGTTAGGAAGACAGAGATATAAGCACTTCTCGTAAAATCGCCCGATCCACCAATACCATTCATCATCATGTTGCCCATCACATGTGTGGAGTTAATGTTTCCAAAAATATCGGCTTCAATAGCCGTGTTAACGCCAATAACTCCCAGACGACGAACTAGACCGGGATTGTTAGAAATTTCCGATGGACGAAGAACAAGTTTGTTCTTAAAGAAATCCAGATCGCGGTAAAAACGCTCCATGGCTTCGTTGCTTAATGTAAGCGAACAACCGCTGGCAAAAGAGATATGTCCTTTTTGCATCATATCCAACACCGCATCCTGAATAACTTCGGTATAAACTTCGAAACGAGGAATATCTTTATTCTGAGCCATAGAAGCAAGAACGGCATTGGCAATATTTCCTACGCCCGATTGGATAGGTAGAAAGGTAGGCGGAATATTTCCTTTTTTCAATTCAGAAACGAAAAAGTTAGAAACATTTTCTCCAATTTTTGCGGTAATCTCATCTACAGGTGCGAAACCACTACCTTCGTTTTCCTCACTGGTTTTCACCACGTATATTTTTGAAGGATCAACTTTTACATATTCCAACCCAACACGTCCCTGTACTTCAAAAATATTTATTTGACGGCGTTTCGGAGGATCTTGTAGTTCATATAAATCGTGTACACCACGCATTTTGGCAGGTACTTTATCGTTCAATTCCACAATAATAATTTTTGCCATACGACAAATAGTCGGCATAATTCCAACACCACTGGTGGGAACAATCTCACCCGATTCGGTCACTTCACAAGCTTCAACAATAGCTACATCAATACCACCTAAAAAACCATAACGAATTTCTTGCGCTACTTGCGACAAGTGCATATCGAAATACTGCACCGGTTCGTGCTCTACAGCATTAATGGCATTGCGCATATCTTTATTTGTTTGGTACGGTGTGCGAAATTTCACCGCATTAGCACGAGCCAAACTGCCGTCAATTGCATCGCCGGTGGAAGCACCCGTAAACATACCAATTTTAAATGGATTGCCTTTGGCGTGCTCTTCTTTGGCACGTTTTGCAATTTCAACCGGAACTACTTTGGGGCATCCGGCATGTGTAAAGCCACTAAAGCCCACATTGTCGTTGTGGTTGACAAGAGCAGCAGCCTCTTTTGCTGTTACATAAGTAAGACTCATAAATTCTTTTTATTTTTTTTATTGTTATTTTTTCGATAATACTTAGTATTTCCTGTTTAAGATTTCAGTGTAGATAATCGCTTTTTGAATTTCAGACTGTCCGTCTTTGCTTCTTAATCGTTCCAAAATGGGGTGAAATGTTTCTGCTACTTTCATTTCTTTTTGGTTGTCGAATAGTTCAGATGCAAACATCGAGCCTTTTAGCGAAGACTCACCCTCAAAATTGGTTACCAAGTCTAACGAAGATTGAAATTCCCGATGAGGACTTTTGGCAGGAGTGATGGATGGTGGTACAACCTGATCTTTTCTCTTTTCAGTTTTGAGAGTTGGAGATGGAATTGGCTGTTTTTCGTTGTTTTGAAAAATCTCACGAAACACTTCACGAATCTCACGATTAATGGGCTCCGTACTTTTATCTATTTTCTTTTTCTTCTTTTTAGAATCATTAAAAATTCCAAAAACAAAGAAAGCCAACATGAGTATTAAATAAATGATGTCGCCAAATTCCATAAATTGATTAATTTTGCAGTCCGACAAAAGTAATCAATTTTCACGAATAAAGGAAAGGTTATTCAAAAAATCAGGGGCAACTTCACAGCCACCCCTAATTGTTTAACCAAAACCTTAACTATGAAAAAATTTTTATTTTTTCGTTCGTCACAAAAGTAAGCTAAGAATTTAAATTTTACAAGTAATTTAGTATAAAATATACTAAGTTATTAATAATTTTTTGTCGATACGACAAGAACTACAAAAAAAGGACAAAAATGACAACAGAAACAACAAATATCTCAAACGAAAAAAAATTATTCATTGAGACATATGGCTGCCAGATGAACGTAGCCGATTCTGAAGTAGTTGCTGCCATTATGGAAATGGATGGCTACTCCATTACCGAAAACGATAAAGAAGCCGACGCCATTTTCGTTAACACTTGTTCCATTAGAGAAAACGCGGAACAAAAGGTTATTCAAAGGTTAGACTATTTTAATTCTCTGAAAAAGAAAAAGAAAGGCGATTTAATTATCGGCGTTTTAGGATGTATGGCCGAGCGTGTGAAAGAAGAGCTGATAGATAATCACCATGCCGATTTGGTAATTGGTCCCGATGCCTATCTCGATTTACCCAACCTAATGGGTGCAGCCGAGAAAGGAGAAAAAGCCATCAACGTGGAACTTTCCAAAACCGAAACCTACAAAGACGTAATTCCCTTGAAAATGGGTGGAGTAAATATTTCGGGATTTGTTTCCATCACTCGCGGATGCGACAAGTTTTGTCACTACTGCATTGTTCCCTTTACCCGTGGACGCGAACGAAGCCGCGAACCGGAAAGCATTCTCAACGAAATTCGTGATCTAAAGGAGAAAGGTTATCGAGAAGCCACACTATTAGGACAAAATGTAAATTCATATAAATTTGTAGATGGTGAGAAAATCATTGATTTTTCCGATCTTTTGGCAATGGTTGCCGAAGAAGCACCCAAAATGCGCATCCGGTTTACCACATCGCACCCGTGGGATATGAACGATAAAACGCTGGAAACTATAGCTAAATACAGAAATCTGTGCAATTATATTCATTTGCCGGTGCAATCGGGAAGTTCGCGTATGCTGAAACTGATGAACCGCAGATACGACAGAGAATGGTATTTGGAGCGTATTGCCGCCATTAAGCGTATTATTCCCGGTTGTGGATTATCGACCGATATCATGTGCGGATTCCACAGCGAAACGGAAGAAGACCATCAGGAAACGCTTTCGCTTATGCGCGAAGTGGGATTCGATTCAGCATTTATGTTCAAATACTCCGAACGTCCGGGCACGTACGCTGCAAAAAAAATGGAAGACAATGTTTCGGAAGAGGTAAAAGGACGTCGTTTGCAGGAAATCATCGATCTTCAGCTTGAATTGTCGCAAAAAAGTAACGAGCAAGACGTTGGAAAAGAGTTTGAAGTGCTGGTGGAAGGTTTCTCAAAACGCTCTCGGGAACAGTTTTTTGGAAGAACTGAGCAAAATAAAGTGGTTATTTTTGATAAGAGAAACCACAGAATTGGGGAATTCGTAAAAGTTAAAATCACAGGATTCACGGCAGCAACACTTTTTGGAGAACCCATCGAAGAGTAACAAATTAACTTTTTGAGGAGCGAGTAAACATTTTCAAAAAAAAAACGTTTTATTATAGAAACAACGTTGAAAATATTATTTCAAAATAAAACAGATTATTAACATCTAAAAAACAAGATTATGAAATCAGAAGCAAAATTATTACTCGGATTAGGAATTGGTGTTGCTCTTGGAGCAGCTGTTGGATACATTATGGGTAGCGACAAAAAAGAAGAGTGGCTTGATCAAGCAAACGCATTTGCCGACAAAGTACGCGCCAATGTAAAAACGGCTATCTATAAAGGAAAAAGTGAAGTAAGCGATCTGAAAGAAGATATTGACGATATTGCAGAAATTGCAAAAAAAGAATTAGCTAAGCATTAAATTTTTTATTTTATAAAATACTATTTCGATGGAAGACAAAACGGTTACCAGTTTATTTGAAGAGATGAAAAGTGATGTTACCGGTTATGTAACAAACACGATTGAAATTGTAAAACTAGAAGCTTTCGAAAAAGTAAGCAAGGGAGCAGCCTCAACCGCTTTCACTTTGTTTATAGTGAGTTTTATTTTTTTGATATTGGCGTTGTCGCTTCTCACTCTCGGATTTTATTTGGGAGACGTTTTTGGCAGTAACTGGAAAGGTTTTGGCATTGTTACTTTGGGTGCAATAGTTATTATTTTAGTTTTGTTGTTGATAAAAAAACCATTAAAGAACTCCATTACTAATTCTGTAATCACCTTTCTGCAACGTCAGGAAGATGAAGAGGTTAAATTTACAACTAAAAGCTAATGAAAAGTTACAAACTCACTCCGCTTGACGAACTTCATTTAGAGAAGAAAAAATTACGTGAGGAACGTGCGATTTCCGGACAACGCTTATCTTACCAAATTCAGTATTTGGCAGATAATTGGGGTTCGCTACTCACCAAAGGTGTAACAACAAGCATTAAGAATAAATTTAGTGAAACAATGGACAATTTGTCTTACGGTTCATCGTCTTCTGTTGTACCTTTTACAACAAAAAAACAGAGAAATCCGTGGATAAATTTGGCACTCTCAAACTTGCCTTTAATGGGTAGGATTGCTTGGAAAGTTGCTAAACCCGCCATTCTTGCCTTTACTGCAAAGAAAATTACCGGAAAATTGTTTGGAGGGAAAAAACGAAAATAAAAAATATCAAATTAAGGCTCTGTGGACGGTGGTTACGCCGTCCACTTTTGCTATCTTAGCAATCAGTGTATTTACATCTTCCACGCTGTGGACATGAACGTGAAAAACACCTTCGAAAATGCCGTCTTTTGACGTAACATTCACACTCTGAATATTTGCCACAATATCTTCTGCAAGTTTAGATAATATGCTGTTTAAGATTCCTATCCGGTCAATTCCTGTGAACACAATAGACGAAAGAAAAGTATATTGTTTATAATCGCCCCAATCAACCTGTAGAATTTTTTCTCCAAAACTCGATTTCAGTTTTATTCCCGTTTCACAGGAGCGTTTGTGCACTTCAACTTCTTCTTTATCGGTAATAAATCCGAAAACATCATCGCCCGGCAAGGGATTACAGCAACGCGCTACAATAAAGTTTTTCTTGAAATTTATTTCCTGTAATTTATATACCGATTTCTTGTCGATTTTCCCATTCTTTGTGCTGTTGTCACCCAAGGCAACGTCATTTTTAGCATCTTCCGGCACTTTTTTGAAACCGCTCATTGCCTGTTTCATATAGCGGACAAATAAATTGTCTTGTTTGGGCTCTATAGACTCTCTTTGTTTGAGCAGTTTTTCTTTAGAATCGGGAAGTTTAAAATTACCGTTGCCAATTCCGTAGTGTAAATCTTCCCTTTTTTCTACTTTGTAATAGTTTAACGTTTTATTGTACAGGGTATTATCAAGTTGTTCTTCACCGATAAATTCTGCTAACATTCTTTGTCCGCGCTCGCCTATTCTCCGCCTCTGACGGCGGAGTGCAGCTTCAATTTTAGTTCGGGCTTTGGCGGTAGTAACGTAGTTAAGCCATTCGGGTTGTGGCTCTTGCGATTGAGATGTTAAAATTTCGACTTGATCGCCACTTTTTAGTTTCTGACTGAGCGGAACCAACGTATGATTAACTTTTGCTCCCAAACAGTGATCGCCAATGCGAGTATGAATATTGTATGCAAAATCGAGCGCGGTAGCGCCAAGAGGAAGTGTTTTTATTTCACCTTTTGGAGTAAAAACAAATATTTCGGAAGCGAACAGGTTCATTTTTACCGTATCGAGAAAATCGATAGCATTAGGATTAGGATTTGCCAACACTTCCTGAATGGTTTTAAGCCATTTATCCAGCTCATTATCTTCTTCTATTCGTCCTTCTTTGTATTTCCAATGGGCGGCAAAACCTTTTTCGGCAATATCGTCCATTCGTCGGCTTCGGATCTGAATTTCTATCCATTTTCCGTCAGGTCCCATCACCGTAAGGTGGAGCGCCTGATAACCATTGGATTTTGGATGACTCACCCAATCACGAATACGATCGGGGCGAAGTTTATAAATATCGGTAATAGCAGAATAAATGTCCCAACATTGCTTTTTCTCATCCATCTCGGGATGAATTTCAAAGATAATTCGAACGGCAAAAAGATCATAAACTTCGTTGAAATCAATACCTTTTGCCTGCATTTTCTTCCAGATAGAATAAAGAGATTTCACGCGGGCGCGCATCTCGTATTCAATATTCATTTTATCAAGCGCCTTGACTACCGGTTCGGCAAAACTCTCGTAAATTTCATACCGCTCCTGAGCCGACATTTCAACCTTTTTTTCAAGCTCTGCATAAGATTCCGGATGTTCGTATTTAAAACACAACTCTTCGAGTTCGGTTTTTATGGCGAAAAGTCCCAAACGGTGTGCTAATGGCGCATAAATATACATCGTTTCGCCGGTAATTTTAAATTGCTTGGCGGGTGTCATCGATGACAAAGTTCGCATATTGTGCAAACGATCGGCAATTTTTATCAAAATCACACGAATATCTTCCGACATGGTTAACAGGAGCTTACGGAAATTCTCGGCCTGTGCCGAAACATTTTCGCCAAACATGCCATGCGAAATTTTAGTTAATCCATCAACAATCTGTGCAATTTTTTCTCCAAAAACCACTTTCAGATCTTCCACCGTATAATCGGTATCTTCCACCACATCATGCAATAATGCCGCCGATATTGATGTAGAACCCAATCCCATTTCCTTGGAAACAATACGAGCAACTGCCAACGGATGCATAATATACGGCTCTCCCGAGCGACGACGCGATCCTTTATGGGCTTCCTTTGCCATATTAAAGGCTTTGGTAATGATTTCCACTTTACGTCGATGGTTCGAGTTTAAATAATCGTTAATGAGCGCTTGAAACTCATCTTCTATCATCCGTTCTTCCGCTGCTAATTTTTCCTCTTCACTCATAATTTCCAGTCAAAACAATAAACGATTGAATCTTGAAATGAAAGAACGAAATTACAAATAAAACAGCTATAAAAGCCAACTATACCGAAAATTTTATTATCGAAGTGTTAAAAAACAACGTTTATATAGCTCTGTGAACAAAAATGAACTACCTTTGTTTCATCAACAACAGGGGTGCCACATAATAACGGGCTGAGATCATACCCAACTACCTGATCCGGATAATGCCGGCGGAGGAAAAAAGTAAAAGCACACTTCTTAAGTGGCTTTGTTTTTTAGGTAAATCTTTCAAAATCCCCTTTTTTATTTATTAATCCGATACAAAAACTATTTACTTTTTGTGTCATAAAAACTTAATTGTAAATGAAAAAGGTATTTATTCTTACGGGGCTGCTTGCCCTGAACCTTTCATTGTTTGCTCAGGCAGACGAACAACCCGACAGTTTAAAAAACGTACAACTGGAAGAAGTAGTGGTTTCTGCCACACGAGCCGGAAAAAACACGCCGATGGCGTATAGCAACGTTTCTCAATCTGATATTAAAAAAGAAAATGCTGCAAAAAATATTCCGGCTATTCTGCAAAACATCCCATCGCTGGTATGGTTTAGCGAAGATGGATCGGGTGTGGGCAATACATCAATGCGTATTCGCGGAACGGATGCAACTCGTATCAACGTTACGTTAAACGGAATGCCGTTGAACAATCCCGAAAGCCAGGAAGTGTATTGGGTGAATCTGCCCGATCTCTCATCGTCGCTACAAAGCATTCAGGTTCAGCGTGGCGTGGGAACTTCAACAAACGGAGCAGCAGCTTTTGGCGCCAGTATTTCGATGAAAACCGTGGGCGCACGATCCGAAGCTTATGGCGAAGCGTCCACTTCAATCGGCAGTTACAATACATTCTCGTCCACCATTGCCGCCGGAACCGGAATTCTTAAAAACGGTTTGTCGCTCGATGCACGCTATTCGCGAAATCTTGGTGACGGATATATCCGAAACGGATTTGTAAATCACGGTAATTTGCATGTATCACTCTCCCATTACACTGACAATCAACTAATCAAACTAAGTTATATCAATGGAAGACAAAAAACGGGTATCACGTGGGAAGGTATTTCACCGGAAGATATGGAAAAACATGGAAGACGATATAATCCGGCAGGTAAATACAAAGACGATGCAGGTAATACACATTATTATGGTAACGAAACCGATAATTATTTCTCGCATATCGTACAACTCCTTTTCACACGAGAACTTAACAAATATCTATCGCTAAATGCTAATCTGAGCTATAACAATGGTTTTGGATATTATGAAAATTACAGGCAAAACAGAAAGTTTTCCGATTTTGGGCTACAACCACAAGTTGTAAATGGAACGACATATAGCCGTACCGATTTTATTCGTCAAAAACTGATGCGAAACGATTTTTATGTAGCAAACTTGGCATTAACCTATACGAAAAATGCACTCAACTGGATTTTCGGCGGGATGTATAGCTTCTACGATGGCGATCATTACGGAAAGTTACCGTGGATAAAACATAATCAAAATATTCAGAAAGATTACGAATGGTATCGAAATGTAGGTAAGAAAGGTGAATTCAACTTTTTCACGAAAGTAGATTATCAACTCAATGAAAAAATTTCGCTCTTCGGAGACATTCAATACCGAAACATCAATTATCGCTTTAGCGGAATAGATGATGATATGGTAAATATTACACGTGATTTCAAATATAACTTTTTTAATCCTAAAGCAGGTGTTTTCTATCGAATTGACAACTATAATAATCTTTATGCTTCAGTAGCTGTGGGACAACGAGAACCGCTTCGCACCGACTTGAAAGAGAGCATAAAAGGTGGAGGAGGCGAAGATCGTATCAAACCCGAAAAAATGATTGATTATGAACTTGGTTATCGTTTTTCGAACGAAAATGGTGTAATCTTGGGAGTGAACCTCTACTATATGGATTACAAAAATCAAATGGTGCAAACGGGAAAACTCAACAATGTGGGTTATAAACTGATGGAAAACGTAAAAGATAGTTATCGCACAGGTATTGAGCTGGAAGCATCTGTGCCGTTTATAAATAACAAGTTCCGTTTTGATGCCAATGCCACGTTGAGCCAAAATAAAATTAAAAACTACACGGCGTATTTCGATTTATACGATGACAACGAAAATTGGAATGAAGTTTATATAGAAAAAGACGGTAATAAGATACGAAAACAGACGAGTAAGGAGTTAGGAACAACCAATATTTCTTATTCTCCAGATGTAACGGGTACAGCAAGCTTGACGTATCAACCAACTTCGGCGCTAAGCTTTAATTTGCTTGGAAAATATGTAGGTAAACAATATCTCGACAACACATCGGACGATGCAAAATCTATAAACGGATATTTCGTGAGTAACTTTTCTGCCGGTTATACTTTCAACAAAACACCGATAGGCAAAGTTGCACTACAAGTTTTTGTAAACAATCTGTTTAACAAGGAATATATCGCTAACGGATGGGCGGCTACCGAAGCTTTTGAAAAAGATGGCAGTTCCGTTAATTGGATTGGCTATTATCCGCAAGCCACACGTAATTATATGGCAAGAGTAACTATTAGTTTTTGAGTTCAAAGTTTAGGGTTTAGAGTTTTGACAAAAACGAACTTTAAACCCTGAACTATAAACGTCAAACGTATTTTATGCAAAATCTCGAAATCATCGGAGCCATAATCGGGCTTATCTATCTGTATCTTGAATACAAAGCCAATAAATGGTTGTGGCTCTTTGGCGTGATCATGCCGATGGTCTATGTTTTCATCTTCTACCAATCGAAATTTTATGCCGATATGGGCATAAATATTTACTACTTTTTTGCCAGTATTTACGGATGGATCGTGTGGACAAAAAGTAAAAATTCAGAAGATAAAATCAAGATTTCACACACTCCCATCCGATTCATATTACCACTATCCGCAATAGGAGTTGCCATTTTTGCGTTGATTGCTTTTATTTTAGTAAACTACACAGATAGTCCTGTGCCCTACGGCGATAGCTTTACAACCGCATTAAGTATTTTGGGAATGTGGATGCTCGCTCACAAGTATATCGAACAGTGGTGGTTGTGGTTTGTGGTAAATATCGTTTCGAGCGGACTTTATTTTTGGAAAGATTTGAATTACACCGGCGCCCTGTTTGCAATTTATGCAGTGATTTCTGTTTTTGGGTATTTTAAGTGGAAAAGGATGGTGAGGGATGCAGTGAAAGACTAGAGTAAATGCACACAAAATTATTTATCAGATTAGTCTCTTCTGTTTATTGCTGATTATGTATCATCTTTTTCACAGGCATAAAAAATCTTTCCAGTAATCGTAAATCTTCTGTTATGATACTTGCGTTTCCCAGCATTTGTTGTGTTATGGGCAGAATTTTACCGTAATTTGTTTTCATACCCTCGGGAAAATCAATATCTACCACATAAAATCCTTCTGCTGTGGGAATGCTCGAAATACTTTCCACCTTGCCGATAAGGTAACCGAATTCCTGGTCGGGAAAATTGTTGATGCGCACATTTACCCGCTGTCCTTGTTTTACTTTCCCCGCTCCTTGAACGGGCAACAAAGCCTTCCCTTTTGGAGTGTTTTGTTGCGTGGGAATAACGGTAAAAACCGTTTCCCCGGCATTTACATTCTGATTTTCACTCCACACCCCCATTTGACTGACAATGCCGTCAATGGGACTAATCAACAAAAAATCGCGTTCCCACGCTTTTATTTGTGCATTTAATGCTTCCGTGGCATTGCGTAATGCAAGTTGATACTTACTTTCCAGTTCCGAGGCTTGTTGTCTTAAATCGAGCAGATTTTCTTCGCCCTGCATTAATTGCAGCTCCGATTGTTTGAGTGATGCACTGAATGACAGATACGTTTGTTTCGATTGTAAAAAGCTGTTTTTGGAAATATCGTACTCGTTCTCAGAAATTACGCTGCGTGAGAAAAGCAGTGAATCTCTCTCATATATTTTTTTAGAGGTACGGTATTGGTCGCCAACTACCGGGTTTTGTTGCCGGATTTGCCTGTAATATTCTCGTTGCGTAACAAGCTGTTGTTGCTGCGAAGCTATTTTTTGCGGATAATAGTTCAACTGTTTATAGTTTCGAAAATCATTTAAACTCGTCAGAAATACAGCATAAACCGATTGTATATTTCCAAGACTAAGTGATTGCGAGGAAGAAAAATCACCTAATAATCCGCTATTTTCCCAATTTTCCATATTTTTGAGCAATGTCAGCATATCCGTTGTATTGGCGGGGTTTTGAATAACAGCCAAAGGTTTTCCCTGCTCAACCGACTGATTGTTTTTAATAAATATTTTATCTATTTTTCCGGTAGAACGGGCAATGATACTTGCCGGCGGTTCCAACGAAGTTACGGTAATCTGTGCCGAAATAATATCGGGATACTTAAAAAACCAACTCCCGATGAGTAACAACAATACAATAAGGAATAAAGCTGTAATCCCACGGCGTAAAATCCATGGCGGTATGCGGTTCATTACTTCCTGCACCTCATCGCTGCGAAGCTCAATATCCGGTTTTCGTACAATGGTTTCCTTCAACAGAGCATCTAATTCGAGAATACCCGTATTATAATCGTTTTGTTCCATCTATATCAATTCCCCAATTCCAATTGATTTTTCACTAATTCATAGTATTTCCCTTTCATAGCCGCAAGTTCAACATGTGTACCTTCTTCCACAATTTTGCCATCATCCAGAACAACAATATTATCAGCATCGCGCACGGTACTTAGCCGATGAGCAACTACAATTACCGTTTTCCCTTTGTAAAATTCATTCAGGTGTTGCATGATTTCTCTCTCGTTGTTTGCATCCAACGCGTTGGTAGCTTCATCCAAAAAAATATATTCGGGGTTTTTATACACGGCACGCGCAATGAGAATACGTTGCCGCTGCCCTTGGCTGATACCGCTACCCTCCATTCCGATTTTGGTATTGTAACCTAATGGCAGTGAGTCTATAAAATCCCGAATATTAGCTACTGATACGGCATGGCGTAACTTTTCCATATCGATATACTCATCTCCCACAGCGATATTTTGTGCGATGCTTTCGGAAAAAATGAACCCATCCTGCATTACCGACCCTGATTTACTGCGCCATAAATGTGGATTGATAACATTCAACGGCGTTTCGCCCACTTTTATATTCCCTTTGTTGGGTTCATAAAAGCCCAATAATAATTTAATTAATGTGGTTTTACCGCTGCCACTTGCACCTACGATGGCGGTAACTTTTTGTTGCGGTATTTTCAGGTTAATGTTTTCCAACACATAATCGCGGTCGGCTCCATCGTAACTGAACGATAGGTTTTCAATGGTAATATCCCGTTTATCGGGCAATACGGTTAGTTTATTTTCGATGGTCTCTTCCTCATCTTCTTTTCCGTGAATTTCGTTCAACCGTTCCAAGCTGATTTGCGCATCCTGAAAAGCGCGGGCAAAACCGATAAATTGCTCAACAGGTGCGGATAACTGCCCGATGATATACGTTAAAGCCATCATCATACCCAATGTCATTTGCCCGTCCACCACGGCTTTGGCGGCTATAAACGAAACAATAATGTTGGTGGTTTGGCTGAAAAATACCGAACCCACTTGTTGCAGTTGCCCTAACACCAGTCCTTTGATACCGATCTTAAACAGTTTCACTTGAATGCGTTCCCACTGCCATCGTTTTTGTTTTTCGCAATTGTTGAGTTTTATCTCCTGCATTCCGGTTATCAACTGAATCAGGTTGCTTTGTTCGCCTGCCGATTGGGCAAAACGTTTATAATCCAATTCGCGACGGTATTTCATAAAAAACAATATCCAAATTACATACAATGCGTTCCCAAGCAGGAAAATACCAAGAATAATCAGGTTGTAATATCCCAACACGAGCGAAAATACAAAAAAATTAACGAACGAGAATAGCGTGCTGATGGAATCTCCGGTAAGAAACGACTCGATGCGCCCGTGGTCGCCGATGCGCTGCATAATATCTCCCGTCATTTTGGTATCGAAATAACGCAATGGTAGTTTCATCAGTTTTGCCAAAAAGTCGGAAATCAATGCGATATTTATCCGCGTGTTCATGTGCAGTAATATCCAACTGCGAATAAATTCTACCGAAAGACGGGCTACGAAAATCACCAATTGAGCAATGAGTATCAGTGTGATAAAACTCAGGTTTCCGTCACGGATACCGATATCCACCAACGATTGGGTAAGAAACGGAAAAATCAGTTGCAGAATGCTTACAACCAACATCCCCAACACCAATTGCACGAGTTGGCTTTTATAGGGCATTAGATAGCGAAGGAAGAAACGCAGGCTCCGGTTTTTGCGCTCCTTTTCGTCGTCGTGGTCATAGAATTCGGGCCCCGGCTGTAACAATAAGGCAGCGCCGTTTCCTTCCCCATCTTTGGTGGTGCTTATCCAGCATTTCTTAAAATCGGCTTCGTCATGTACAACCAAGCCGGAACCGGGGTCGGCAACATAAATACGATAACCGTTTTTCTTGTCCTTTTTTATATCATACACTACCACAAAGTGGTTTTGTTTCCAATGCACAATACACGGCAACGGTGCATCATTGACCAATTGTTCAAACGAAATCATTACTCCGGAAGTACGAAATCCGATATGTTCCGCCGCATCGCTTATACCCAGCATCGACACCCCTTCGCGCGTGATAAAAGATTGACGGCGCAAGGTTTCCAAACTGTAATGCTTGCCATAATGTTTGGCAATCATGCGCAGGCAGGTGGGACCGCAGTCCATGGCGTCGAGTTGAATGTAGGAGGGGAAGGATTTTTTCATGATAAAACTAAAGCAATAAATAAATTTATTTTTTAAGTTCGCTAGTTAAAACTATGCACTTTAGTGCAAGACTTTAGT
>JAUNUM010000001.1:63471-133509 GCA_030538215.1 Bacteroidia bacterium | reverse complement strand
TAGCCGGCTATTGGCCATTAGCTGTTGGCTATTGGCGAGATAGTGTGTTATTCAACGAAGAGCTAATTGCTAAAAGCCAACAGCTAACAGCTAAGTTTAATACAGTTTTTCCAAAATTTCGGAATCCATTCCAAATGTATGTTCGGTTGACGGGAATTTGCTTTCTTTTACTTCCGAAATATAATTTTGAATGGCCGTTGTTATTTCAATATTCAATTTTGCATATTGCTTCACGAATTTGGGAACAAAATCGCTGAACATTCCCAGCATATCGTTAATTACGAGCACTTGGCCATCGCAACTGTTTCCTGCACCGATTCCGATGGTGGGGATATTCACCGATTCCGTAATCAGTTTTGCCAGTTTATCGGGAACGCATTCCAATGTAATAGCAAAAACTCCCGCTTTTTCCAGTGCTTTGGCATCTTCGAGAATTCTTTTCGCGCTTTCTTCGTCTTTTCCCTGCACTTTAAATCCGCCAAACGCGTTTACCGATTGTGGCGTTAATCCTATATGTCCCATTACCGGAATTTGCGCATCAACAATGGCTTTTATGGTTTCCGCAAAATTGGTTCCACCTTCAATTTTTACTGCTTCGGCTCCGCCTTCTTTTACCAATCTTCCGGCGTTTCGTATTGCTTCTTCTTTCGATACGTGATACGATAAAAATGGCATATCGGTAATAATCAGCGCACGCTTTACGCCCCGAACCACGGCTTTTGTGTGATAAATCATTTCGTCAATGGTGACCGGAAGTGTAGATTCATGTCCCTGAAAAACCATTCCCAGCGAATCACCAATTAAAATGGCATCGGTGCCGGCGGTATCCACCATTTTTGCCATGGAATAATCGTACGCGGTGAGCATACTGATTTTTCGATTGTTGTCTTTTGCTTCCTGAAACGATTTTACAGTAAATTTTTGTGCCATATTTTATTTCAATATTTTTTCGAGCGAATAATTGCCTAACATTTTCATTGTTTCTTTTCCCATCAGTGTGTACAATTCAAGCATTTCCGGCATAAATGCGCTCAAGCTTTCCAGGTGCATTTTGATTGTATTTTCGTCGTTTCGTTTAATGGGACCGGTGAGAGCTTCTTTGCAGTTTTTGTCATTTAAATTGTTGATAACGCTTTTTAGTAGAGGTGTGGTCGCTTTTTGTATATCGTTTTTTGCAATACCGGATTTTTCGAAAATCTCGTACGAAGCGTTCAGCAACGTTACCAAATAATTGGAGAGAACACAGGCGGCAACGTGATACAGCGGTTTTTTATCCGAATCGATATGAAGCGTTTGATTTTCACACTTTTTGAAGAAATCTGTTAGTTGTCGGTTTTCTTCTTCCAATTTCTCAATGATAAACCACGTTTCACTTAGTCTTTCCTGTGCCGAAGCAGGGTTATTGAATGCTAAAAGCGGATGCGCACAAGCTGTTTGATAGCCAATCTCTTTTAAAGGATTGAGTGTTGTGAGAGAGTGTGCTCCACTGGCGTGCAAAACTAATTTGTTGTTTTTTTGTGAAACGGGAAGATTGGATATTTGTTGAACCACAGCTTCAATTTGGTCATCGGGTGTGGTAATCCAAATCATTTGGCTGTGGTTTATCAATTCTTCAATTGATGTATAGGGAATAGAATCGGTTAATTGTGCTGCTTTTTTGGCGCTTTTGTAATTTCGGCTATAATAGCCTTGTATTTCAAAATCTTTGTTTTTGAAATACAGTCCCAAAGCCGTAGAAACGTTTCCTGCACCTATAAAAGCAATCTTCATTACCCGATTTTATTGCTGTTTTGTGGACAAAGGTACAAAATAATATGGGAAAGCATATGCGGTTGTGAATTTAGAATTAAGGTAGTAAATAAAATGTATGTTGAAAGTAGTTTTATTCAACAAGTTTCCATTAAAGCATAGCCAAAAAGATAGGTAAGTAATCCTTTAGCTCTTTTCTTAACAATTCAAGTGCTTTGCTCAATCGGTAGTTTACCGTTTGAGGAGAAACACCTAACGATTTTGCAATTTCTTTATGAGTCATTTTGCCTATACGGCTCATTTCAAAAGCTTGTCGGAAGTTTTCGGGAAGTTGTTCCATGGCTTTGATAAATAGTGTGGAAAGCTCATTCTCAAAGTAAAAGTCCGGATTGTGGAATTGCTTCCGGTATTTTTCTTTTATAGCCTCATGAATACGATTTCTTATTTTTTGATGATTGGTCTGGTTTAAACATTTATTTCTAACTATCGTAAATAAGAGCGATTTCAAAGACATTTCGGGTATAAGTGTTTTTCTATTTTCCCATAACCAAATCATAGTTTCTTGAACTATTCCTTCCGCTTTTTCATGTGGCAGGTATTGTGTTGCAAAGGAATATAAGGGAGCAAAATAGTATTTATATACCACTTCAAAATATACACCATTGTCGTCTCTTAATAGATGTATAGTTCTTTCATTATTTTTCAGGTCAAGCAATGACATATCTAATCTGCATGAGACACAAAGAAATACAAAAATAGAGAACTTTCAAAGGAAAAAAATAAAAAATAGTTGATTATTTGTTTAGTAACTTTTAGTTTTCATTTGTATTATATTTTAGACAAGTAGATGAGAATGGGAGAATTTATTCTAATAAAGTATTTGAAAGGTACTCTTGATCAAGAATCAAGCAGGAAAGTAGAGGAGTGGATTTTACTGTCGGAAGAAAACAGAAAAGTACTCGAAAACTTGTATGTTGTCTTATTTATAAACGATAGGATAGCTGCAAAAAATGAAATAGATGTAAACAGAACTTTCAACAACTTCTTGAAGCAAAAAACGCAGTCAACTTTTTTGCTTAAGAAAAGGAGGGTGATGCAGTTATGGAAAAGAGCAGCCGTGGTTGCAGCAATATCCATCGTTGTGCTGCTTTCAGGGGCGCTGACAATGGCTGCGTTATTGGAAAAAAACTCACAATCTTTAATTGTATCTACTAAATTGGGGGAGCGGGCGCAGGTAAGGCTTCCTGATGGATCTGATGTATGGCTTAATGCTTATAGCAGGTTGGAATATAAAAAAACACTTTTATCTAGAGAACGAAAAATAAAATTATCGGGTGAAGCCTATTTCGAAGTGGCACATAATAAGCATTATCCGTTCATTGTTTCAAATGAGGAATCGGAGATTGAGGTATTAGGTACAAAGTTTAATGTTAGATGTAATGACGATGAACATTTTATTTCTACTACTCTTATGGAAGGTTCAGTTTTATTTTCAAATAAAAATACAAAAATAGGTATTACGCTTAAGCCCGGAGAAGAATTACTTTTTGATAAAAACACAAATGAAATCAAACACAAAAAACTTACCAGACCCGAAGAAGTTTCGAGTTGGGTTCATGGTAAATTATTTTTTGACAATGCTTCATTAGAAGAAATAGCAAGAAGTCTTGAAAAACATTATAATGTGCACATCTTATTCAATGATGAAGAGGTTAAACAGGAACGTTTTAATGCTGAATTTGAAATGGCGGATAATATTTATCAAATTCTGTCTATTTTGGAATTAACCAACAAGTTTACCTATAAGATTAATAAGAGAAACGTTATAATTTCATCTAGAGAAAAATAAAACAGCAAATTAATTTATTAACTTAAAAAGAAAAAGCCAATGAGATATTTCCACACTTAGGTTTCACAAAACGAAAGATATGTAAGACACAAAATAGTCTTATCACGAAAAACAAAAAATGAATAAAATTTTAACAACTAACAACAAATGAAATGTAAAGCCAAAATGGGGTTTAATCGTAAACTAATGCTGATTATTGCTTTTGCTTTTCTTTATGGAATGCAAATTAACTTATCGGCACAAAATCAAAGGGTAACACTAAAATTATCCAGCACCCCGATTAATGAAGTTTTTAAAGACATTAAAAATCAAACCAATTTATCGATTATTTATAATGTAGATGATATAAATCCCGATAAATTAGTAAATGTAAACGCCAGCAATCAACCAGTTGGTGAAGTATTGAACAACCTGTTAGAAGGACTGAGACAGGACTTAACGTATGTAGTTAAAGATAACTACATTGTGGTCACAAAAAAGAGTTCTCAGCAAACCGCAACAATATCACAACAAAAAAAGATTATTACCGGTACCGTTGTTGATGAAAACAACGAGCCGCTAATCGGAGTTAACGTCATTGCCGAAGGCACCGCCACAGGTACTGCTACCGATATAGATGGTAAGTTTTCTTTGTCGGTAGATAAAGACACCAAATTAATGTTCTCTTATATTGGTTATTCCCCACAAACTGTGAGTACAGTCGGAGTAAATAACCTGAAAGTTGTTATGAAAGAGGATGGTGAGTTGCTTGATGAGGTAGTTGTTACCGCATTAGGTATTAAACGAAGCGAAAAAGCATTGAGTTATAACGTGCAACAAGTTAAAGCAGATGAATTAACAACAGTAAAAGATGTTAATTTTATGAATTCATTAGCCGGAAAAGTGGCTGGTGTAAATATCAATACTTCAGCCGCCGGAATGGGAGGGGCTACTCGAGTTGTTATGCGTGGTCCTAAGTCAATCAATTACAGTAATCAAGCTCTATATGTTATTGATGGTGTGCCAATGTTTAATATTAATAACGGTGATACCGAAGGACGTTTTTCGGCACAACCCGGTGGTGAGGGGATATCAGATATTAACCCTGATGATATCGCTTCAATGTCAGTCTTGAGTGGCCCTGCGGCCGCGGCTTTGTATGGCTCTGCTGCTGCACAAGGAGTTATTATGATTACTACAAAAAAAGGACAAGAAGGTAAAGTTTCTGTTACTATTTCGCATAATTCATCTTTTTCTAGTCCGTTTATTATGCCCGAGTTCCAAAGCTCGTACGTAAACAGACCTGGTGAATTTTCCTCATGGGGTGCTAAAGAGCCTTCACAATATTCACAATTTGAACCAAAAAACTTTTTCAATACCGGTACTAATATTCAAAATACAGTATCGTTGACAGTGGGAAATGCTAAAAATCAGACCTATATGTCTATTGGAACAACTAATGCTCAGGGTATTATTCCAAACTCAGCATATGATCGTTATAATTTTACTTTCCGTAATACCACAGGTTTTTTAAATGATAAAATGACTCTTGATTTTGGATTCAATTATATCAAACAAAATGATAAAAACTTAATGGCACAAGGACAATATTTTAACCCGCTTACATCTCTATATATGTTTCCACGTGGTGAAAACTTTGATGCGGTAAGAACGTTTGAACTGTGGGACCCGGCAAGGAATATTTATACACAGAACTGGACATGGGGAAATACAATGAGTATGCAAAATCCGTATTGGATTGCAAATCGTATGAATCGTACTACGAAAAGAGATCGTTATATGACAAATGCTTCTCTCAAGTATCAGGTTTTAGACTGGTTAGATTTAACAGGGCGTATTCGTTACGATTATACAAATGCTAATAATCAAGATCGTCGCTTTGCATCTACCTATCAACTCTTCACATCCGGATCGCCATATGGATTTTATAGAACAGATGATGTTAATGAGAATTCGTTATATGCTGATTTAATGGCTAATCTTAATAAAGTATTTGGAAATATCACGCTGGGTGCTAACGTTGGAATTAGTATGGCACAAGAACATTCAAAATTAAGCGGTATTCAAGGAGGATTGAAATCGCCTTCAAATATGTTCTCACCTTATGCAATTGATTATGGGAATGCCAATCAAGATAATCATCCTAATTATGGGGAGTGGAAGCATCGTACAAACTCTATATTTGCTAACGTTGAGTTAGGATGGAAAAGTATGCTGTATTTAACCTTGACAGGCCGTAATGATTGGGATTCAGCCTTGTCTCACACCAAAAACCCCTCATTTTTCTATCCTTCAGTAGGACTATCAGGAGTTGTGTCTGAAATGGTGCAATTGCCGACATGGTTTACATTTTTAAAAGTTAGAGGCTCTTGGGCTTCTGTTGGTTCGGCTATTCAACGCAATATAACTTCGCCGTGGCGATACTCTTATGATGTAAGAACACAGTCTTACGCAACAGTAACTTATAAGATGCCTGAAAATTTTTATCCGGAACGTACCAACTCTTGGGAAGTAGGTTTACAGTCTCGTTTCTTCAAAGGAGCCTTAAACTTTGATGCCACTTATTACAAGTCTAACACTAAGAATCAAACATTCTTAAGAGCAATTTCTGCTTCTTCAGGTTATGATAGTGAATATGTTCAGACGGGGAATGTCGAAAATCAAGGAATTGAGCTGGCATTAGGATATAATAAAACGTGGAACGACTTTACTTGGAATACTAATTTTACGTATAGTATGAACAGAAACAAAATTGTTGAATTGCTTCCCGAAAAAACTGAAATCATCAATAAAGGCGGTTTTGATGGCGCAAATATTTTATTGAAAAATGGAGGTACAATGGGTGATTTATACGTGTACAATAAATTAGCTCTCGACCCGGAAGGTAATATTGCATTAAATGATAAAAACAATGTTATCAAAACCGATTTAAAATCTCATCCTCACTATATGGGATCAGTATTGCCTCGTGCAAACTTTGGTTACAGAAACGATTTTACGTGGAAAGGTTTCAATTTTGGATTTATGTTGTCTGCTCGTTTGGGTGGTGTAGTTATATCCAGTACACAAGCAATATTAGATCAGCACGGTGTTACAAAAACTACAGAAACTGCTCGTAATAATGGTGGAATTGCTGTAAACAACGGATTGATTGGCGCTGAGGCGTACTATCAAGTTGTGGGAGGGGAATCAGCTGTGTGGTCAGAATATATTTATGATGGCTCAAACGTTCGTTTACAAGAAGCGTATCTCGGATACGTGTTACCATCTAAGTGGTTCAATGATAAAATGAACATGAGTGTTTCTGTAACAGGACGCAATTTATGGATGATTTACAATAAGGCTCCTTTTGATCCTGAGCTAACCGCTTCGACAGGAACTTATTACCAGGGATTCGACTACTTTATGCAACCAAGTTTACGAAACTTTGGATTCAATTTAAAAATACAATTCTAAATAAATGAATATGATGAAAAAAAACACAATAAAATCCTTTAAATTGGCTGCCAAACTAATTTTAGGAGTACTGATTTTTATTTCGTGTACAAATAATTTTGGAGAGATTAATCGCCCCGGGGGTTCTTTATCAAACGAAGAGCTTAATAGAGACAATTATAGGTCGGGAGTATTTTTCATAACCTTGCAAGATAACTCGTTTCCTGCACAGGAAAACAACTACCAAATGAATCAAAATCTTATTGGCGATTACTATGGTCGTTATATGATGTACACAAGCGCGGGTTGGAGTCCTGCAAATTTCACTACGTACAATGCACCTAAAGGTTGGGTAGATTATCCCTTTTCGAATGTTATGACAAGCATCTACTCTGCATGGAACGAAATAGCTAAAGCAACCAATAAAACAGGTGTTAATTTTGCATGGGCACAAATTTTACGCATACAGGCCATGCAGCGTTTAACGGATATGTACGGACCTCTTCCTTATTCGAAAATTACAGGAGAAGATTTAAAAACTTCTTACGATACTCAAGAAGAAGTATATAAAAACATGTTTAATGACTTGAATGAAGCTATTGCGACATTTAAATCTTATATTGCATCTAATCCTCAAGGCAAACCTTTTGGCTCTTTTGATAAGGTTTACGGAGGAGATATGAATAAATGGTTCAAATTTGCAAACTCATTAAAACTGCGAATGGCAATCCGTATTCGATACGCAAATTCACAATTTGCACAACAAATGGGTGAAGAAGCGGTAAGAAGTGGCGTAATTACATCAAATGCCGATAATGCAAAGGAGATATATGCTAAAAATCCCATTGAAGTTATGTGGAACTCTTATGGAGATGCAAGGCTTGCAGCAGACATGGATGCTTTTTTGAATGGTTATAAGGATCCGAGGGCTTCTTCTTATGCTCAAAAATCTCATATTGAAGGTGCGGAACGCAACATCGTGGGCCTTAGATCAGGAGCAAATGTGACAAATCAGGAAAATGCACGTAAATATTCATCTCCGGTAGCAGCTACTAATGATCCTGTTTTATGGCTTTCTGCTGCAGAAGTAGCTTTTTGCCGAGCAGAAGGCGCATTGGCCGGATGGGCAGGAATGGGAGGAAGCGCAGAAGAACTTTACAATGAAGGTATCAAACTTTCTTTTGAACAGTGGGGAGCAAGTGGAGCCGATAATTATATCGTAGATGAAGCACTTTCCCAATCAGCTTATACTGACCCGCTAAAAGTAGGAGGTGATCAAGCGGCTGTGAGTACCATTACTATAAAATGGAAAAGCTCTGATTCGGCAGAAAAACAGCTTGAGCGATTAATTACACAAAAGTGGATCGCCTTGTGGCCGAATGGACATGAAGCTTGGTGTGAAATTAGAAGAACGGGATATCCGCAAATTTTCCCCTTAGCTCAATCCACAAATTATGGAACAATGAAAGTTGCTAACCGAATACCATTTAACTCGAATGAATATATAAACAACAGAACAAACGTAGAAGCTGCAGTTGCTGTAATGGGTGGTAAAGATGATTATGCAACTAAAATGTGGTGGCAAAAAAAATAATGGTTAATAATATGAAAAAAATAAATAAAATACTCCTCGGTTTACTGGGTTTAAGTTTGTTTTTGACTTCGTGTAAAGACTGGACAATGACAGAACCTCTTCAACCCACTCAATTAGTAGGAGCCTTAAGCACGTATAAAACACCTGAATATTACGCTAATCTCCGTGAATATAAAAAGTCAGATCATCCTATTGCTTTCGGATGGTTTGGTAACTGGACTGGTAGTGGTGCTAATCTTCAAGGCTCAATGGCAGG
This sequence comes from Bacteroidia bacterium, assembly GCA_030538215.1. Taxonomy (GTDB): domain Bacteria; phylum Bacteroidota; class Bacteroidia; order Bacteroidales; family Dysgonomonadaceae; genus Petrimonas. The sequence goes on along the minus strand of JAUNUM010000001.1, from coordinate 124,626 downwards.
TTTGCCAGACAGTGTTGATGTAGTATCTATGTGGGGACGTTGGGCGAATCCAACAAAAGAGCAGTTGGAAGACCTGCGTTTTTGTCAAGAAGTAAAAGGATTGAAAGCGCTTGTAGTTTTCATTGTTCAAGATTTAGGAGGTGGTAATATAACTCCTGAATCCCATAATAAAGATATGAAGAGCGTTAAAGAATACTGGGGATGGAAAGATGGAAATGACCAGTCAATTCATGCCGCTATCGAAAAATATACGAATGCTCTGTGCGATACAATTGATAAATATAACTACGATGGCTTTGATATTGACTTTGAGCCTAATTATGGGCACAGAGGAAATCTAAGTGGATATCCCGATAGAATGATGACATTTGTAAAAACTATGGGAAAAAGAATCGGTCCAAAAGCAGAAACGGAAAAAGGCAGAGAGAGACTTTTTGTTATTGATGGAGAACCTCAGTCAATGCCGCCTGAATCAGGCCCTTATTTTAACTACTTTATTGTGCAGGCATATCAAAGTTACGGTGATTCGGATTTAGACCGTCGTTTAACTTCAACAATAAACAATTTTAAGGGGGTGTTGACTCCCGAAGAGGTTGCAAAAAAATATGTTGTAACAGAAAACTTTGAAAATTATGCAACTGCCGGTGGTGTTAATTATATCGATAGATATGGTAAACAATATAAATCTTTAGAAGGAATGGCACGCTGGACTCCAATTATTAATGGAAAAAAAGTTCAAAAAGGCGGCATCGGCACCTATCATATGGAATATGAGTATAGAGTTTCCGGATTTGGCACAATAACCTATCCGTATTTACGAAAAGGAATTCAGATTATGAATCCGGCAGTCCGTTAATTAATAAAAAACTAAAATTATGAATAAAAATACCAATAAACTATGGTTGATGGGGTTAACTCTGCTAACTCTGCTGCCATTTTATAGTTGCAATAATGCTGAGTACAGCTCTCTCGATAATCGGTTGTTTTTGGCAGAAACTGCAACATCATCCAATGCCCGAAAAAAAATAACTATAGATGATCAGGGGGCAAATGTTACGGCAACAGTTCGCTCCAGCAATCCCGCGGGACAAGACGTTAAAGTAACACTTGTAGCTGATCCGGCTGCACTGGAAGCCTACAATAAACGAAACAGTACAAACTTTGTGGCGTTGCCTGTGGAAAACTTTAAACTAGATCAGACCGAAATAGTGATAAAGAAAGGAGAGACACTTGCACCTACTGTAAATATTACTCTAAAGGGATTAAGCAAAGAAATGGTTGAAACCGGAAATCAATATGCATTAGCTTTGACGGCTAAACCTATTGATGGAACGGATGTTACCGTGATAGATGGAGCAAACACTATTATTTATCAAATAGATCAAGTAATAGTAACTTCTGTGCCTGTGCTTGGAACCGATCCTAAAACTGGAGTTTATCACTCCGCCTCGGCACCTTTAGCTAAAGATCTTGTATTAAGTGCTTGGACGGTTGAGATGCGAGTAAATATGAGCGGATTTCAAAGAAACAACCAAGCTCTTTTTGGAATATGGGGGCCAGATAGCGAAATTTATATGCGATTCGGTGATGCTCCTACACCATTCAATACATTACAAGTGAAGTTTGCAGGCAGTCAGTTTGATCGCTCCATTAAAGAGTTTGAGCCGAATACATGGTATCATATTGCTGTAACTTATGATGGTTCTATTTTCACACTTTATATAAATGGAGAAGAAGATGTAAATACCGATAAATGGCCAGGAAAAGTAACAACAGCCCGAGATAAAATATATATTGCAAGTTCTGGCAGGGAATGGTTTGTAAATGGTTGTATGATGAGTGAAGTGAGGTTATGGAATATATCACGTACCAAAGAACAAATTATAAATAATCAATACACAATAAATCCTAAAACCGAAGGCTTAATAATGTATTGGAAAATGAATGAAGGGCAGGGGCATGAACTGAAGAACTCTGTTTCGGGTGCACCTAATCTCATTATTGAACCAAGTACTCCATTACGATGGTTAGACAATGTTCGATCAGATAACAAAGGAAGAATAAATTTTAACGATTAATTACGCAAACTTTAAGAGGGAAGCTTTTTAGCTTTCTCTCTTATCTTAAAAAGAAACGAGATGAAAAATATATTTATAATTATTTTCACGCTATTTGCAATATTGTTTATCACATCATGTGATGATTATGGCAAGCCTGACCCTTATGTCCCTTTTTTGGGTAAAGATGCTCCGGACTATAAAACAAAAGTCTATGTCAACACACTTACGTCTCCTCTCAATGAATATGGCTTTACGGCTACTTATATGGAAGTAGAAAAAACTGTAACAATACAAGGAGATACTATAATTAAATTTCCGGTAAAAATAACAACTCCTGCAACAGAGAGAATGGCTGTGAAGTTTGATGTGGATGAAAAATATGTTACGAGTTACAATGAGAAGAACAAGACCGACTACATGCTTCTTCCTAAAAATAATTATGTAATTAAAAAGGATGAAGTGTTTATTGAATCAGGACAAAAAGAATCAAAAGACTCCATTTTAATTATTCTTAAGTTAGATGAAAAGGTTTCTGAGATTGAGAAGCAGGTTCAATTGCCTGTTAGAATAGCTTCAGTTAATGGTAAAACTGAAAATATTAGCTCTAATCTGGATGGAATAAATGTTTTTGGAAGAATAAACTCTATTCTTGATAATGTTGATTCATCTAATAAGCTAATCGAAGGAGAGGTGTTTAATAGTGGGGTAACATTAAAATCCAATAAAACTACTAATCTTTCTGTGCTCATAAATGGGGATATAACGGAACAATTCTGGTACCCATCCAATGCTTTAACTTATGTAGAACTTCATCTTGAAAAAGAGGAATTAATCAAAGGATTTAAAATTAATACGGATAATGGAAGATGGCAGTTTGCATCAGTAAGAATTCTAACAAGCAGAGCTAGCGGATCCATTGTTCAAGGTACATTTACCACAAAAGAGGTAGGAACCGAGTTTTATATTAAATTTAAACAACCAGTTTCTGGAAAGATGTTTAGGTTTGAGCGTTTTTTAACATTAACCGGGGCTGTTCAGCCTGATATTTCTGAAATAAGCCTCATAAAATAATTAATTCATTCCTATTTGTAAGTCTGCAAGAAGTTAGTTATAAAACTGATTTCTTGCAGATTTTTTTATTTTGAGCTTTTAGGTCATTTTTCATAAAAGTAAAATAATCGAGTAAATGTTTATCTTTGTACACTGTTTTCCACTTATTATTAATGAGAAAACCTGGTTGAGAGAGAAAAGCAATGTTTAAGGAAACTGATACAAAAAATCTAGACCAACAGTTTGAAAAGTTTTTTACCCTTTACTTCCCAAAAGTGAAAAACTTTGCAGCTATGCTATTAAAATCTGATTTTGAGGCAGAAGACATAGCACAGGATATTTTTATGAAATTGTGGAATGCTCCCGATTTATGGATAAATGATTATAAATCGGCAGAGGGATACCTTTATGCCATGACAAAAAATCAAATCTTAGATTTAATTAAACACAAAAAAGTGGAACGCGCTTATCGGGATGAAAAAATAGAGGACTATATGTTATCGGGCGATTTGGATAACCAAAATCCATTAGATACATTATACTATGAAGAAGTTAAGCTGCTTATATTATTGGCTTTAGAGCAAATGCCCGAGAAGCGAAAACAGGTTTTTACGATGAGCCGATTTGAAAAAATGTCGAACCAAGAAATTGCCGATCAACTTAACCTATCTGTCAGAACTGTAGAACATCACATTTATTTAGCATTATCCGATTTAAAGAAAATAATAATTTATTCGCTTTTTTTTATTTTCTTTTAAGTACTCGTTTCAAGTTAGTCGTATTATATATACTAATGCGTATTTCTGCGCATGAAAAACGAGTAGAATGAACTATTTTCAGAAAATAATTGACTTTTTTACCACACATAACATTTCGGAAACCGGAAAAGAAGCCTTTCATCAATGGCTGATTGACGAAAAACATACCGAAGAAAAAGACGAAGCACTCAAAAAACTGTGGGACAACACTTCTTCCAAGCAGTTAGCAAGCACTACATTCTCATTGCAACAAGTGAAAGAGAAGAGACAAGCTACTGTTTCATCGAAAAAAACAACCCGCTTGTTGCAATATTGGCAAACGGCTGCCGCCATTCTAATTTTTGCACTGCTATCATCTCTATATTTTTACATATTTCATAATAACCGTAAGACTCCCGATTTGATAGAACAATATGTGCCCATTGCCGAAATGCATCACGTAACCTTGCCCGATGGCAGCCGTGTACAACTCAATTCTCAAAGCATATTACTTTATCCCGAAACTTTCGATGGAAGAAGCCGAAGCGTTTATCTGATGGGAGAAGCAAATTTTAAAGTAACGCCTGATACAGAGAAGCCATTTATCGTAAAATCTTCCGATTTTCAAGTAACCGTATTGGGTACCGAGTTCGATGTTTTTGCATATCCCGAAGATTCTGTGTTGCGTGCTACCGTTATCTCAGGAAGTGTGAAAGTGGAGTACAACAATTTAGAGACTGCCACCGTGCTCTCGCCCGGTCAACAATTAGCTTACAATAAACACACAAAACAAGATTTAATAAACTCTCCCGATATGCTCGATGCAACTGCTTGGCAAAGAGGAGAACTTGTCTTTAGGAGTACCACTCTAAAAGAAATTATTACTATTTTGGAAAGAAAATACCCCTATGAGTTTTTGTATAACTTAAGTGGTCTTAAAAACGATAAATACACATTTAGATTTAGGGAAAAAGCTACTTTAGCTGAGGTAATGGATATTATTTCCCAAGTAGCAGGAAATGTTCAATACCGAATAGAAAATGATATTTGCTATATAATAACTCATTGAGAAAACCAGAAAATGATATTAATAACTTAAACTATTATAGAAAATGAATAATACCTCGTAATAAAAAAGATCCGGAATAAAGCCGCAAACTTCATTCCGGAAGAATAGCATCAGAATTTACATTCTTACAATGACAAACAATTAAATGTCGAATCTGACACCAAAAACAAAGATCAAATTTATGAATTTTTATCGAACTATGAGCGCAAAAGCACGGTTTTTTATACTGCTCTTTTGTTTAATTACCATACAAACAAATGCTTTTGCTCAAAACAACACAAAAATAACCATAAAGAAGAATAACATATCGGTTATTGAAGCACTACAAGAGATTGAGAAACAGTCAAAAATGTCTATCGCTTACAACGAGTCGCAACTGAAGAATCAGAAAAACATTCAGTTGGATATAAGTGGCGATTCAGTTGAAAATGCGCTTTCACAAGCACTTGTCGGAACCGGATTTACCTATCAGATAAAAGACGGTTATGTGATGATTATCCCCGCAAAACCGACAGAAACTCCCAAAAGAAAAATAACCGGAACGGTTGTTGACGAAAAAAACGAACCGTTAATCGGAGTTAACGTTATTGCCGAAGAAGCAGGTGTTGGAGCAGCTACCGATATTGATGGAAAGTTCTCCTTATCTGTTGATAATGACACAAAGCTCACTTTTTCCTATATCGGGTATGTGTCTCAAACCATAAGTACTGCCGGAAAAACCACTTTGAGCGTTATTTTAAAAGAAGACGGCGAAATATTAGGCGAGGTGGTGGTAACCGCATTGGGTATTAAACGTTCGGAAAAAGCGCTGAGCTATAACGTGCAGCAAGTGAAAGCCGAAGATATTACAGCCGTTAAAGATGTCAACTTTGTTAATTCTCTTTCGGGAAAAGTGGCCGGACTTAATATCAACAGCTCATCGTCAGGTATTGGGGGGGCGAGTAAAGTTGTGATGCGTGGAACAAAAAGTATTGAGCAATCGAGCAACGCTCTCTACGTGATAGATGGCGTGCCGATGTATAATTTTGGAAGCGGCGGAGCTACCGGAGCTTTCAACTCAGCAGGTTCATCGGAAGGTATTGCCGACCTTAACCCGGAAGATATCGAATCTATATCCGTATTGTCCGGAGCGGCAGCTGCAGCACTTTATGGCAGCGATGCTGCGAATGGTGCTATTATGATAACAACCAAAAAAGGAAAAATCGGAAAAATTAATGTAACGGTTACCAGTAATACCGAGATACTCCAGCCATTTCTGCTTCCTCAATTTCAAAATACTTACGGCACCTCGGAAGTATATAAAAGCTGGGGAACAAAACTGAATGATGCTAATTTTATGGGATACAATCCCCGAAAAGATTACTTCAAAACAGGAGTGGTGGGAACGGAATCCGTTGCCCTATCGGTGGGAAATGATAAAAACCAAACTTACCTTTCGGCATCTGCCGTTAATTCAAAAGGTATTATCCCTAACAATAAATACAATCGATATAACTTAACATTTCGGAATACAACATCGTTTTTAGACGATAAAATGAAGCTGGATTTAGGAGTGAGCTATATTATGCAAAACGACCGGAATATGATAAACCAAGGAACATATCATAATCCATTGGTAGGAGCTTATCTATTTCCTCGCGGAAACGACTGGAAAGATATTCAAATGTATGAGCGTTGGGATAAGGACAGAAGCATATATACGCAGTATTGGCCATCCGGTGAAGCCGGCTTATTGATGCAAAATCCTTACTGGGTTAATTATAGAAACGTACGCGAAAATAAAAGAGATCGTTATATGATTAATGCCGGATTGAGCTATCAGATATTGGATTGGCTGGGAATTTCATCCCGATTTAAAATGGACAATAGCAATAATACCGCTACTGATAAAAGATATGCCTCTACTGCATTGCTACTTGCCGAAAAATCACCGAATGGATACTATGGTATTAACCGCTCTATCGATAAACAAACATATGCCGATTTTTTGGTAAACATCAACAAGAATTTCGATAATAGCGTAACACTTGCTATAAATGGCGGTGTCTCCACAACCGATATCCATTCGGATTTGTTGGGCACCAATGGTCCTATTCTCTATGGCGCACAAACCGGATACGATAAAGACGGAAATCCGGTATATGAGAATCCGGGGGTTCCCAATCTTTTTAATGTGTTTCAGCTGAGCGATGCACAAACACTTCGTGTGCAAGAAGGTTGGCGCGAACGTACAAACTCTATATTTGCCAGCGCCGAAGTAGGATATAAAAGCACATACTATCTCACGCTTACGGGGCGTAACGATTGGGCATCGCAGTTGGCGGGTCCTAATTCATCCAACAAATCATTCTTTTATCCTTCGGTGGGAGCATCGGTGGTATTGTCAGAGATAATTAATTTGCCTAAAGCTTTTTCGTATCTCAAGGTGCGTGGCTCATGGGCATCGGTGGGATTACCGTTTAAACGCTTCTTGGCAAATCCAACCTATAAATGGAATGCCGAAAATAAAACATGGTCACTATCTACTAACTATCCCATGTATAATTTGAAACCCGAACGCACAAACTCATGGGAGTTTGGATTAAATGCACGTGTTGCCGGATTTAATCTCGACTTAACTTATTATCGGGCAAATACTGCAAACCAAACTTTTAATCCCAATATATCTGCATCATCAGGTTGGTCTAACATCTATATCCAAACCGGAAATGTGTTAAACGAAGGAATGGAGTTTTCTTTGGGATATAGCCAAACGTGGAATAAATTCATGTGGGCATCCAACTACACTTTTAGTTTTAACAAGAACACTATTATAGACTTGGCAGATAACGCTACGAATCCTATAACCGGCGAATCTTTTTCGCTCGATCATTTAGATTTGGGTGGATATGGGCCTAAATTCATTCTTAAAAAAGGAGGAACTTTGGGCGATATTTATTCTACTACAGATATGATTAGAGATGATCGAGGTGCTATCTATGTTGACGAAAAAGGAAACATAGCGAAGGATGAAATTCGCGAATTTAATAAATATATCAAATTGGGATCAGTATTTCCGAAATCAAATATGGCTTGGAGAAACGATTTCTCTTTGGGTGGATTGCATTTTGGATTTATGCTTTCGGCGCGGTTTGGCGGTGTCGTCTACTCAGGTACACAAGCCGGTCTCGACTACTTTGGTGTGTCAAAAGCATCTGCTATCGCCAGAGATAACGGCGGTATCCTTATTAACGGACAAGATCATATTGATGCCCAAAAATGGTATTCAACAATAGGTGTTGGCTCAGGAATACCTCAATATTATACTTATGATGCCACCAATGTTCGTTTGCAAGAAGCAAGTATTGGATATACATTTCCTCGAAAATGGTTCAATAATATTTTTGATGCAAGTATATCGGTAGTGGGACGTAACTTATGGATGATTTATTGCAAAGCTCCTTTCGATCCCGAGTCGGTAGCTTCAACCAATAACTATTATCAGGGTATTGATAATTTTATGACACCCTCCACGCGCAATATTGGAGTAAATGTAAGACTTAATTTTTAATCGAGAATCAGTATGAAAAAAACAACTATAAAACAAACAATCATATCTACCCTGTTGGTATTTATGGGATTGACGTCTTGTACTGCCGGATTCCCCGACATAAATACAAATCCTTATGAAGCAGATGCAAAAATATTAGAAGGTAACCAATACAAAGTAAGTGCTTTTGTTATTAATCTGCAGGGAGGAGCAGCGGTGTCAAACCCTTGGAGAAATCAGTTCGTAGAGCAGTTGATGGGGGCTAATTGGTGCGGATATGGCGCCGATGCAAATCCCGGTTTTTATGGAAAGAATTTTGCTATATACAAACCGGAGAGCAGTTGGATAGGAAAATCATATATGGAAGATATTCCGCTTGCATTTCAGAATTATTCGTCACTCAAGGGTGTGACAAAAGATGAGGTGCTACTCGCCGTTGGAGAAATACTAAAAGTTGCCATTCTACACAAAGTAACGGATACCTATGGGCCTATACCTTATACAAAGATTGGAGAAAATGGGGCTTTGACAACAGCATTAGATGCGCAAGAGATCGTTTACAAAGAGATGTTTAAAGAGCTTAATCACGCTACCGAAATATTGAGTAAGCCTGAAAATATAAGCTTGTCATTTAGTGTATTAATCGATAAGATGTATGCAGGAAACGTAAGATCTTGGATTAAGTTTGCCAATTCGCTCAAACTTCGCTTGGCAATACGTATTGTATATGCAGATCCGGCATTGGCACAGCAAATGGCGGAAGAAGCAATAAAACATCCTGTAGGGGTTTTCACGGCAAATACCGATAACGCCCAATACTCCAATTTTGGCAAAGACGGTAATCCTCTTTACTTGGCATCGCACGTGTGGAATGGAGGCGATATACGAGTTGCAGCAGATATCACCTCGTATATGAACGGATATAAAGATCCGCGTGCATCTAAGTATTTTATCTCTTCAAAGCTTGATGATGTTGAAAACGGATTCTATGGACTTCGTCGAGGTGCACCCGTTCCTCCGGCAATTACTGCACAGGCTTATACTAATTTCAATATAACGGCAACGACACCGGTTCTTATTATGGGTGCGGCTGAAGTTTATTTCTTAAGAGCCGAAGGAGCTTTAAGAGGTTGGAGCATGGGCGGAACAGCCGAAGAGTTTTATAAAAAAGGAGTTCAAGCATCCTTTGCTCAATGGGGTGCAGAAGGTGCAGACACATATCTTGCCGATAAAGAAAGTAAACCCGATTCGTATAAAGATCCACTGGGAGATTACAATTATAGCGGAGCAACAAGTGTAATTACCATCGCATGGGATGCAACTGCCGATTTTGAGAAAAACCTTGAGCGAATTATAACTCAAAAATGGATTGCCAATTTTCCGTTTTTGAATATAGAATCATGGTCAGAATATCGTCGTACCGGTTATCCCATTCTTTTTCCGGTTGTAGTCAATAACAGCTCAGGCGAGGTAGATACTAATTTGGGAGCGCGTAGGCTGAAATATCCACAGCAGGAAATTACTTCTAATGAAACTAATGTTAACTACGCCATTGCCAACTACCTTAAAGGTCCCGATAATATGGGCACACGTGTTTGGTGGGATAAGAAAAAATAAATAATTAAAGTTTTAACGTGAAAAATATAAATATACAAATGAAACATAATTTGATATTGTTAGTTCTCATGGGATTTATTCTTACCGCTTGTTCCGATTGGAACGAAGTGAAGAGCATAGAACTAAAACAGGCAAATATAGCCGAACAAAACTCGGAATTATACGCAAAATATCTGGAAGATTTAAAAGCGTATAAAAAATCGGCTCACAAACAAACATACGTGTGGTTCAACAATAGCCAAAAGCAACCGGCAGGACAATCGCAACATCTTACAACACTACCGGATAGTGTTGACGTAGTATCGTTGATGCATCCCAAAAGTTTAGCAGATTGGGAACTTGCCGAGATAGAAACCATCAGGAAAGACAAAGGCACTAAGGTGATTTTTACATTAGATTTCGATGCTATCAAATTAATTTTTGATGCGAGAGTTAAAGAGATGGCAGAACAGAATAAAGATAAAAAAGATGCTCCAAAGCTCGATTTTATTGAATTCTTAGTAGATACGGTAGAGAGTTCATTGTCACTAATACGCAAATATAATTACGATGGTATCTCTATGGCATACAAAGGAAAAAGTATTCTTCACATGACTGAAAGTGAAAAAAGAATACACATTATGTATGAAAATGCATTTATTGGCATCGCCAAGGATTGGCAAGATAGAAATAAAGACAAGATGATTTGTTTTGAAGGCTATCCGCAAAATCTGTTGAATAAAAGCATTCTCAACTCCTGCACACACATTATTATACCTTGCGTAGATATTAAAAACGTATCGGGATTAGACTACAGTATGGCTATGGCAAGTGTGGGAGGTGTACCAACCGATCGTTTTATTATAGCAGTATCCACCACATCTACCGATGTTAAAGATACAAAAACCGGATACTGGATAAATAATATTCGCTCCTTATGGGGTACTGCCAATTGGATTACGGCATCAACAACTCCATCAATAGCCGGTATAGGAATATATAATGTTAACAACGATTATTTTAACTCGTTGAGAATATCATATTTATATACAAGAAATGCAATAAATATACTTAATCCCTCGCCTAAAACGAAATAAAATGAAGAAACTAAATATATTTTTATTAGTTATGTCGATAAGCTTGTTGTTGAGCTGCGACAAAGACAATGAAACATACGACAACAAAGTGTTTCTCAAAACTTCATCAAAAGTAAATGAGTTAATACTGAAGGGTAGTACTCCGGAGCTTACCAGAAATATACAAGCTGCCATTGCCAAACCCGAGCAACAAGAAGTGAAAATTACTTACAAACCCGATTTCACGCTCGTGGATAACTACAACAAAGCATATTCCGATAAAGCTGTTGCTTTGCCTGCTCCCAATTTCGAATTAGCGAAGACCGAAGCGTCTATTCCGGCAGGAAATGTAACTTCGGATGAAACTCTTTTGAAATTTAAAGATTTATCGAAATTAAATAGAGAAACTATTTTCGTTCTACCCATAACCATAGCTTCTGCGAGCATCAATGTGCTTGAAAGTGCAAGAACAATGTACTATGTGGTAAAAGCCGGTGCACTTATAAACGTGGTTGCCGATATAGAAGAGAATTATCTTACTATTGATTGGAAAAAGCCGGAAGTGTGCAATAATCTTTCAACACTCACAATGGAAGCGCTTATTAAAGTACGCAATTACGATAAAATGATCAGTACCGTTATGGGTATCGAAGGACAATTTTTGATTCGTCTTGGCGACGCCGGTTTCCCCTCAAATCAGATTCAAGTAGCAACTAATCGTGGAAACTTTCCCGATGGAGATTCTAAAAAGGGGTTACCCACCAATGAGTGGACACATATTGCTCTTACATACAACTCTGCCGATGGCAAAATGATTATTTACGTGAATGGCAAAAAACAATCAGAAGACACCAAGAATGTAGGAAAAGTAAATTTAGGAAGAAGAGGAGTAAATGGCTTCTGTATCGGACGTTCTTACGCTAACGATCGTTTCTTATCAGGAGAAATATCGGAATGCAGAATCTGGAATGTGGTTCGCACGCAAGAAGAAATAGCCACTAATTCATACTCGGTTGCTCCCGATACTAAAGGGTTGGTTGCTTATTGGAAATTTGATGATGAGCAGCCACTTACCATCAGAGACCATACTGCCAACGGAAACAATGCCATAGCTTCAAAAACATTGAAATGGGTACAAGTATCGCTTCCGAAAGCAAAATAACTATAATGATTAAATTTTAAATAACATGAGAAGTATATTTTTAAAAACATATATATTGGGACTTATTATTGCAACGGGAATTATTTTCTCAGCATGCAATGAAAATATAGAAATAGGAAAAATTGATGAGAATAAGTACGCAACAACAGACAAGCCCATAGGATATATTCTTGACGGACAAGGAAAACGAAATGTTGGTTTTGTTGAATTACGCAACAAAAGCCAAGTTGAAGTTTATCTGGCATTAACCAAAGCGGCCAAAGAAGATGCCGTAGCTGCAATAAAATACGATCCTGCGGTTTTGGAAGCCTACAATAAAGCCAATAATACAAATTATATTTTATTGCCACAGACGTTGGTAACACTTGGGAGCGACTTGAAGGTAGCAAAAGAAAGTAAAAAGTCTGAGAAATTAGAAATCACTCTTACCTCCAACGCTTCGCTTGATGCCAATATCACGTATGCGCTTCCTCTCAGTACGCAAATAAAGTCGGGCGGTATAGTTATGGCTGAAAAAGAATCTAATTTTATTATTCTTGTGAAAGATTTATCAAAAATGCCAACATCGGATAAAGCCACGGGGATAAAAATTGTTAGCTGTATGGAAGTCAACGATACAAATCCACTCAATAATTTATGTTTTACGCTAAAAAAGAGTGGAAAGCCGCTGTTTGATCAAGTTATTTTGTTTTCGGCAAACATCAATTACAATAACGAAACCGGACGTGTTTATGTGTACAATAATCCTAATGTGCAACATTTGCTCGATAATCGCGAGAAGTATATAAAACCGCTACAAGATAACGGAATAAAAGTTATACTGGGTATTTTGGGAAATCACGATCGTTCAGGCGTAGCCAACCTCTCAGATGCAACCGCACGTGCATTTGCGCAAGAGTTGAAAGCAGTTTGCGATGCTTATAAATTAGACGGAGTGTTTTTTGATGATGAATATTCTTCTTACCAAATGCCGCCACCTCCCGGCTTTGTAAATCCATCAAGACAAGCAGCAGCACGTTTGTGTTACGAAACCAAAAAAGCGATGCCTCACAAAATAGTTTCGGTATATGTTTACAGCCTCACAAGTTCATTGCCCGATGTAGATGGAGTACAATCGGGAGCATTTGTAGATTATGCGCTGCACGATTATAATCAAGGATACGATTTAAGCGACAGTTTTCCGGGTATGCCCAAGTCGGCTATGGGACTTTACTCGCAAGAGTATGGTAGAAATAATTTTGCCTACGATGTGAATTTGCGCAGATTACGAGAAGAAGAATATGGCGCACACATGATATTCTCGCTTAATCCCTTTCGCTACAATTTTAAAGATGCCCAGCTTTCATCGCTCCGGCAAGTTGCTGATATCTTGTTTGATGACGAGCTTGTTTATAACGAAAAGCCTTATGCAAAAGACTGGAAATAAATTTAATTATTTACACTTGTAACAAAAAAGACAATGAAAGTAAAATATATATTATTAATCGTTTTATCGTTTGTGTTAATGCCACTCTTTTGGAGCTGTAAAGACGATAAACCCAAAGGAATAGAGAAAGAAATAATACTTCCCAAGTTTGAGTTAAGCAATAAATTTGTCAATATTTTGGTTGATAAAAGTGAGATTGTCGATATTAAACAAGGCGAAGGTGACTACAAGGCTTTTTCGTTAAACGATAATATTGCAAAAGCCGAAATAACAGACAATAAAGTAAAAATAACAGGATTATCGAGTGGTGAAACGGCAATTATCGTCTCAGATAAGCAAAGCCGTTATCTGCAAATAAAAGTAATCTCTTATTACGATAAAATTACCGCCGACAAAGAAGCACTCGACCTGCAAATGCGTTTAGGTGAGACAAAAACCGAAACCATTAAAATCTTAAAAGGAAATAACGGATACGTAGTAACATCCGAAAATGAAGATATTGCCACGGTAACTATCAATAACAGTACGATTTCCGTTACCGGCAAAAAAAGCGGAGAAACAAAACTAACTCTAAAGGATGCAAAAGGATTAGAAAAGACGTTCACGGTAAAAGTCGCTACAACCACTATCCCTTATACCGAAAAAGAATTGGAAGAGATTAAAGCTCAGATAGCTACCTGCTATATATTTAATAATGATAATCCTTTTAAACATGGATATGAGCACACAGATATAGAATATTATAATACCGTTGAGGAGGGTATGAATTTCTATGGTTGGGCTTTTTATGAAGATCATTATTTAAAAATAAAATTTTCGGGAGATAAAAATATAGGTAAGAAAGAGAATGCTCTGTTATCCTACTATTTTTGGGATAGTTGGAATACATATGAAGATCAGCCTGCTAACTTTGAGATTGTTAAGAATGACGGTATCCTCATCTGGGCAATCTATTCTTTTGTGGCTGACGACAAACTAAACTATGGCTATTTTATCCAAAAAATTAATCCATAACATCTTCATTCTCTTTTAATAAAATAGTTAATACTATTCTAATCTGCAAGAATTAATATCCACACAATATTAATTTCTTGCAGATTTTTTACTTTTACTGTATTTAGAGTACGTTTCTACTTTCCCAACTCAAAGAAAAATAGTAATTTTACCATTCTAATTTAGAAGAATAATCAAGTAAATGAATAATCCCTCTTCAAAGCGTAATCCCATTCGTTGGGTACCTTCCGTTTATTTTGCCATGGGGCTTCCTTTTGTGGCGCTCTCGCTGGTTTCGGTAGTTATGTTCAAAGATTTGGGCATCGATAATGAGTCTATTGCTTTTTGGACATCGTGGCTACTTTTGCCTTGGTCGCTTAAACCCATTTTCAGTCTTATTATGGAGACTTATGGCACAAAAAAGAAATACGTGGTTATTACCGAAATAAGCAGTGCAATTATGTTCGGACTCATAGTTTTTGCATTGCCTCTACCTAACTTTTTTGCTATTGCTTTGGCATTGATGGGCATTATTGCTCTGTCGGGTTCTACGCACGATATTGCCGGCGATGGTATTTATTTAGACGAACTGGATACCGAAACACAAAGCAAATATTCCGGATGGCAAGGTGCGTTTTATAATTTAGCGAAAGTGCTGGCAAACGGAGGTTTGGTGTTTCTTGCGGGATGGCTCACGCGTTCACTCAATTTGAGCATCACACAATCGTGGCAAACCATTATGGCTATTTGTGCCGTAATTATGATATGCGTGGCGCTTTATCATTGGAAAATGTTGCCAACGCGAGACGCACCTCAAAAAACAGGTGCCTTTAAAGAGAAAAGTGCTGAATTGTGGGAAGTATTTATCAGTTTTTTTCGCAAAAAATACATTTGGTTTTACTTAATTTTCATTTTCTTGTACCGATTTGCCGAAGGTCTGGCAATGAAAATTGCGCCTCTTTTCTTGAAAGACTCTATCGAGAAAGGTGGTATTGGGCTCAACAATGAGCAATATGGCTTGGTTTATGGCACTTTTGGAGCTATAGCTTTTATCATTGGTTCTATATCGGCAGGATATTACGTATCTCGATTTGGGCTGAAAAAGGTATTATTTTCCCTCGCCTGCATGTTTAATATTCCGTTTGTGGTGTATCTACTATTCGCTATTTTTCAACCGCAACAACTTTGGATTATAGCCGGAGGAATTGTGGGCGAATATTTTGGCTATGGATTCGGATTTGTAGGACTTATTCTTTTTATGATGCAGCAAATTGCACCCGGAAAACATCAAATGGCACATTATGCTTTCGCCAACAGTTTAATGAATTTGGGTGTGATGGTACCGGGAATGATTAGTGGCTTTTTAAGCGAACGATTGGGATATGAGCATTTTTTTACTTTGGTAATGATTGCTACCATTCCGGCATTGCTTATCACATGGTTTGTTCCGTTTACATACGACCACAAGAACAAACAATCCGATGTAGTAGAGTAATACATATTAACTTACAGATAAAACTCAGAAACTGTTTTGACGGATTCAAAACAGTTTCTCAAAACATATAAAAAATGAACAACAATTCTCATTCCATCAACTCCCCTTCAGGGGATTTAGGGGTAATGCCTTGGCAAGATCGCCCCGAAGGCTGTAACGATGTAATGTGGCGATACTCGGAAAACCCGATTATCGGCCGCTATGCCATTCCCTCTTCCAACAGCATTTTTAACAGCGCCGTAGTGCCTTTTGAAGACGGCTTCGCCGGAGTATTCCGTTGCGATAATAAATCGGTACAAATGAATATTTTTGCCGGATTTAGCAAAGACGGGCTAAATTGGGAAATTAATCACGACCCCATCAAATTTAAGGCGGGAAATACCGATATGATTGAGTCGGAATACAAATACGATCCGCGTGTGGTGTGGATTGAAGACCGCTACTGGATTACGTGGTGCAACGGTTATCACGGACCTACGATTGGCATCGGCTATACGTTTGATTTCAAAGAATTCTTCCAATGCGAGAACGCTTTTCTGCCATTCAATCGCAACGGTGTGCTGTTTCCCGAAAAAATAGATGGGAAATACGCCATGCTCAGCCGCCCCAGCGACAACGGTCACACACCCTTTGGCGATATCTACATCAGCTACAGTCCCGATATGAAATATTGGGGCGAACATCGTTGCGTGATGAAAGTTACACCATTTCCGCAAAGCGCGTGGCAATGCACCAAAATTGGCGCCGGACCTGTTCCGTTTCTTACCGATGAAGGCTGGCTGCTTTTCTATCACGGCGTTATCAACACGTGCAACGGTTTCCGCTATTCTATGGGTGCAGCCCTTTTGGATAGAGAAAATCCCGCGAAAGTACTTTATCGCACACAAGATTACTTGCTGGCTCCTGCCGAGCTGTATGAACTTGCCGGCGATGTGCCTAACGTAATTTTCCCTTGTGCCGCCCTGCACGAAGGCAATAAGGTCGCTGTTTATTACGGAGCTGCCGATACGGTAGTTGGTGTTGCTTTCGGATACATCGATGAAATTATCGATTTTATGAAGAAACGATCCGTATAAGCCCCTTTTTTACGAAAATAAAACGGCGAAAAGATTCATCTCTTTCCGCCGTTTCTATTTATTCAATGTTTTGTTTAAATTCTACCCAAACGCGCAGTTCGGTTGCGTAACTACCTGAAAAAAATCGTTTCCTTTGTCATCCACAAGAATAAACGCCGGAAAATCTTCCACTTCAATTTTCCAGATAGCTTCCATTCCCAATTCGGGATATTCCACGCATTCAAGGCTCTTGATGCTGTTTTGCGCCAAAATCGCTGCCGGACCGCCGATACTACCCAAATAAAATCCGCCATGCTTTTTGCAGGCGTCGGTAACTTGCTGACTGCGATTGCCTTTTGCCAACATAATCATGCTGCCGCCGTGCGATTGAAACAAATCCACATACGAATCCATACGTCCTGCGGTGGTTGGCCCCATGGAACCCGATGCATAACCTTCGGGCGTTTTTGCCGGTCCGGCATAATAAATAGGATGGTCTTTGATGTACTGGGGAAGCCCTTCGCCACGGTCGATGCGTTCTTTCAGTTTTGCGTGAGCGATGTCGCGCCCCACGATAATGGTTCCGTTGAGTGATAAGCGCGTGGAAACCGGATATTTTGATAATTCTGCCAGAATTTCCGCCATCGGACGATTTAAATTGATTTTCACACCGCCGCCTTCGCCTGCTTCGCGCATCGATTCGGGAATTAAGCGGGTTGGATTATCTTCCATTTTCTCAATCCAGATACCGTCTTTGTTTATTTTTGCTTTGATATTGCGGTCGGCCGAACAGGAAACGCCCATTCCTACCGGACACGATGCGCCGTGACGCGGCAAACGCACCACGCGAATATCGTGCGTGAAATATTTTCCGCCAAACTGAGCGCCCAAACCCAATTTCTCGGATGCTTTTTTCAGTTTCTCTTCCATTTCAATATCGCGGAAAGCTTGTCCAAACTCGTTACCTTCGGTAGGAAGATTGTCGTAATATTTGGTAGATGCTAATTTTACGGTTTTCAGGTTGGCTTCGGCCGAAGTGCCGCCGATAACGAACGCCAAATGATAAGGCGGACAAGCGGCAGTTCCCAACGATTTCATTTTATCCGTCAAGAATGCTTCTAATTTTTCGGGTGTAAGTAACGCTTTGGTTTCCTGATACAAATACGTTTTGTTGGCCGAACCGCCGCCTTTTGCTACGCATAAAAAACTATATTCGTTTCCTTGAACGGCATATAAATCGATTTGTGCGGGAAGGTTTGTACCCGTGTTCACTTCATCGTACATGTTAAGTGCCACGTTTTGCGAGTAACGGAGATTCTCGTTCACAAACGTATTGTAAACACCTTTCGAGAGCGCTTCCTCATCGTTTCCGTCCGTCCAAACCTGCTGGCCTTTTTTACCCATAATTATCGCCGTTCCCGTATCCTGACAAAAAGGTAGAACTCCTTTTGCCGATATTTCGGAGTTGCGCAAAAACGTAAGCGCCACATATTTATCGTTGTCGCTCGCTTCGGGGTCGGTAAGAATTTTCGCTACTTGCTCCTGATGTTCGGGGCGAAGCAGGAATTCCACATCGCGAAAAGCGGTCTGCGCCATCAGTGTAAGTCCTTCCTGCGAAACTTTTAGGATTTCTTTTCCCTCAAATTCTGAAACCGATACATGATCTTTGGTTAATAGATAATACTCCGTTTTGTCTTTCGACATCGGAAAAGGGGCTTGATAATGAAATGGTTTTTTTGACATAAAATAGATGTATTTACTTTGTTGTTATGCTATAGTTCTTCTTAATATACAAAAATAGGAAGAAAAACACCACAAACAAAAAGTTGCACGAGAACTTTTGGATACTATTAATTTTTACGGAATTAAAGATTAATTTAACTCTATGAAATTCAATAGGGAATAAGGGAAAGGTGTCATCTTTTTCCAAAAAAGTTAACATCATCTACGCTCACATCAAATCGTCCATTATTAATGGAAATAGGTTCTTTGCCGGTTGAGGCTTTCATTGAAAATGTTCCCGAAAGTACTACTTTTTTTTCTTCTTTATCTACAAGCAATTTTTGCGCTTTTTTTATAACAAACACTCCTTCGGTAACGCGAAGCGTATCTGTTTTTGTGCCGTTACGAAAAGAAACTATTGTATGCTTATCGCTTAAGTCAAATGTTCTTTTGTCGAGTGAAAGTAGTTCGAAAAACGTTTTTGGTTGAACGTTTAGGAGGTAAAATGTAAGCGTGGCTTCTTCATATTTCACCTGAGTGCGCCCTGTAAAGGCAAGTAAGCACGTATCAGGTTTTACCATAACTTTCACAGGCATCAGATAATTATCTGAGATAAACGGCGTACGGTCTAAATACGCGCCGAATGTGTTGTAGCCCCATTCTGAATAGATGGGGAGTCCCGGATAATCCGTATCATGAATAAACACAGATTGGCTTAGCTTAAAATCGTCGGAATTGTTGCACGATGTGAAAACAAGTGTAGCAAATATAAACAAAAGGGCAAAATGGATATATTTCATATTATTTATTTTTTTAAAATTAGTTGAATGGGAAATTTAACAGACAGGTGAGCACTCACAAATGCATTGGGGCGAATAATGTTGCTATTATTTTTTGTGAGCAAAGCTCCCGGTAGCTTCACTTCATAGCTATATTGAATGTCGTTTCCATCAGTAAACTGAAAGCCACAGCCGAGATAAAATGTCGAATAAAAATTGTTGAGTTTTAAATTCCGGCTTTGTAGAACCTCTTTTTCGTGTGATTTCATAGCGTCCGATACAAAATTGATATTTGTATTTCCGTAAAGCTTTATTCCGGCTTCGGCTCCAGCTTTTCCAAAGAGAGAAATACGGCTTCGTTTAAAAACGTTACGCCGAAAAAAATGATAATTCATTTCCAATGGAATACTTAGGTATCCGACTTTTTCATTAATACCCGAAATTTTATAAAACTCAACTGCATTAGGGTTATCCATACGTAAGTAAATCACGTTGTTTCGATGATTTTTGATGCTGGTGTTGAACATTGTGAAATGTAATCCCGAAAGAATATCTATTCGTTCATTTAGCAGCGAAACTTGCGATTTTATACCCATAGATATGAAACTGGAATTACTTCCGAATTCATGATCGTGAGGTAAATTGTGCGAACTATAGCCGCCCACATCTTGACGGATATTCCATTTGTCGCCGATAGTGTTACCCTCTAATACTCCACCGCCTATCTCGATTCCGATTCGGTAAATAGGGTCTTTCTGTGCATGTACGGCTAAAATCGAAATGCCAAATAGGAACAATACGTACATTCTTCTCATAAAATAATTGATAATTGGGTTAGTGAAAGTTGAATATATATATAAGATGGAATTTTAAAAAAAACGCTGCACCAGAATTAGGAAAAAGTTTCATGAGCGAGTTTATTTATACCCATTATAAATAATATACCTTAAAATCTCGCTTTTTTCAGCAAAAATATGTTCCTTTGCAGTCGGAAAAGGAATTTGTCATTTATGCGACTTTCAGAACTACAAACCGGAGATAAGGCATTCATTGTAAAAGTGAGCGGATCGGGAGCGTTTCGGAAACGGATTCTCGAAATGGGATTCGTGCGCGGACAAGAGGTGAAATCGATACTGAATGCTCCACTGAAAGACCCCATCAAATACGGCATCATGGAGTACGAAGTTTCGTTGCGCCGCAGCGAAGCGGTGATGATTGAGATTTCGAAACTGAAAGAAGATGTGCTGTATATTTCGGATAATGGAAAATTTGAAGATGTTGAAAATGAACTCCAGGAAGCAGATTTTACCGATCAATTGCTTTACGATGGGCAGAATTCCAAGAACGGAAACACGAAAACCATCCGTGTAGCACTGATAGGAAACCCCAACGCCGGAAAAACATCTATTTTCAACCTGGCATCGGGCGCTCGCGAGCATGTGGGAAACTACAGCGGCGTAACTGTTGATGCTAAAGAGGGAACACTGAGACACAACGGATATAAGTTTATATTAACCGATCTTCC
This sequence comes from Bacteroidia bacterium, assembly GCA_030538215.1. Lineage (GTDB taxonomy): Bacteria > Bacteroidota > Bacteroidia > Bacteroidales > Dysgonomonadaceae > Petrimonas. The sequence goes on along the minus strand of JAUNUM010000001.1, from coordinate 103,352 downwards.
CGGCACCTACTCCTTATCGGCTTATTCTCCCGAAGAGTTGTTTGTAAGAAAATTTATTTTCGAAGAAAAACCCGATGTCATCATTAACGTGGTGTCTGCATCAGCTTTGGAGCGAAACTTGTATTTGACGACCGAACTTATCGAGTTGGAAAAACCGATGGTGGTGGCGCTCAACATGTACGATGAGCTTGAGAAAAGCGGCCGGAAGTTTAATCATCAATCACTTTCCGAAATGCTGAACGTTCCTATTGTTCCAACGGTCGGGAAAAAAGGATTTGGTATTCCCGAGTTGCTGGAAAATGTGATTCAGATTCACGAATCGGAAAACAATTCTCATAACATAAAAGTCCCTTACGGGCGCGTATTGGAGAAATCCATAGGCATTATGTGTCGCGATTTGTCAGTCAACGGCTTTTCGCAAATGAACATGCCCAAACGATATATCAGCATTAAATTGCTGGAAGGCGATAAAGAAGTAGAAGAAACAATCGGCAGTCACGATAAAAGCAAAGAACTTATAGCTCGTAGGGACAAAGAACGAGACTATATTGAAAAGCTGTTGAAAGAAGATCCCGAATCGGCTTTTACCAACGCCCGATACGGATTTATTGCCGGTGCACTCAAAGAAACACTTAGCGAAAAGACCAAATTTGAAGATAAAACCACCGCTCTCGATTCCATTCTGGCGAATAAATATTTGGGACTTCCGCTTTTCTTTATTTTTCTGTGGATTATGTTCGAAGCCACATTCCGGCTCGGCGCTTATCCGATGGAATGGATTGAGTGGATTGTTGCCGAAATCGGGAATTTAATACGTGGTAACATGACCGAAGGCCCGCTCAAAGATCTGCTTGTTGACGGAGTTATCGGTGGGGTAGGCGGCGTTATAGTTTTTCTGCCGAATATCGTAATTTTGTACGCGTTTATCGCGTTTATGGAAGACTCGGGTTACATGGCGCGTGCAGCGTTTATCATGGATAAGCTGATGCACAACATCGGGTTGCACGGAAAATCGTTTATCCCGCTTATTATGGGATTCGGTTGTAATGTTCCCGCCGTGATGTCAACGCGTACCATCGAGAGCCGAAGCAGTCGCATGATTACCATGCTTATCGTGCCGTTTATGTCGTGTAGCGCCCGGTTGCCGGTTTATATTTTGTTTGTGAGTGCATTTTTCCCCCGAAACGGCAGCTTTATTATGCTCGGTTTGTACGGAGTGGGAATTTTAGTGGCTATTCTGACGGCGATCATGCTTCGCAAGCAATTTTTTACCAAAGAAGATACGCCGTTTGTGATGGAGTTGCCGCCATACCGCATGCCCACGTTTAAATCGGTAATTATCCACATGTGGGAACGCGCCAAGCAGTATTTACTGAAAATGGGTGGTCCCATTCTGATTGCATCCATAATCATCTGGTTTTTGGGATATTTTCCACAAAACAAAGAGCGTGAAGCCGTGTTTGATACGCGAATAGCACAAATTGAAACCTTGTCGATAAACAGCGATGAAAAAGCTGAAATGATTTCGGAAGTGGAGCACACAAGAAATACCGAACATCAGGTAAATTCCTATATCGGAAAAATTGGTCATTTTATGGAACCTGTTATGCGCCCGTTGGGTTTCGATTGGAAAATTTCGGTAAGTTTGTTGTCTGGAATGGCAGCGAAAGAAATTGTAATCAGCACCATGGGCGTGCTTTACACCGGCGACAGCGAAGACCAGCAGTCGCTCCAAACCCGATTGCTATCCGAAACACATGCCGATGGCTCACCCGTTTTTTCACCACTTGTCGTTATCGGATTTTTACTGTTTATACTGATTTATTTCCCGTGTATTGCTACAATTGTAGCCATTAAAGAAGAATCCCATTCGTGGCGATGGGCGCTTTTCAGCGTGGTTTATTCCACGGGATTGGCTTGGTTTGTGGCGTTTTTAGTTTATCAGGTAGGTAGCTTCGTTTTTTAAACATTTTAGGTATCAGTTTGTTGTAAAAATATGGACATACAAATATTTATAGTTATCATCATCGGCATTGTTGTCTCCCTTATGGTTATTCGCGGAATTTATCGTTTCTTTTTCGTGAAAAAGGAATCGGGATTCTGCGGTAGCTGCAATGCGTGTGAATTTAATCCCGAAAATATGCAGAAAACGAAATAAAAAAACTCCTTTCAGATTATTCTAAAAGGAGTTTTGTGCGGTCGAAGGGACTCGAACCCCCACGCCTCTCGGCACTAGATCCTAAGTCTAGCGCGGCTACCAATTACGCCACGACCGCTTGCAGCGTTTTGTTTGCGAGTGCAAAGGTAATACTATTTTTTTATTTTCCGTTACTTATTTAAAACAAGTTTTTCTATTATTTGAGGAAAATGTTTGTATTCCAGCTGATGCACCTTTTGAGCGACATCATCGAAAGAGTCATTAGATGAGATTTTGCAAGTGGCTTGAAATATTATATCACCTTCGTCGTAATGTTCATTTACATAATGTATGGATATTCCTGATTCTTTCTCTCCGGCGTCAACAACTGCACGATGAACGCGCTCGCCGTACATCCCTTTTCCGCCATATTTAGGCAGTAATGCCGGATGAATATTGATTATTCTATTTGGAAAAGCTACAAGAATAGGATGCGAGACTTTTAGCAGAAAACCTGCCAGTACGATAAAATCAATTTCGTATTGTCGCATCGTTTCCAGAATTAATTCGGCTTCATCAAACTCTTTTTTATTATATGTATAGGAAGGAATCCCCATTTTTTTTGCTCTTTCATGTACAAAAGCGTCTTTTTTATTGGAAAGTATCAGTGAAACTTCAACTTCATCGCTACCTGAAAAATATTGAATAATATTTTCGGCATTCGATCCGCTACCTGAGGCAAATATGGCTATTCTCTTCATATAATATATTTTAATTTTGCACAAAAAATCAACAAATGTGCACTTTTTTTGAATTTAATGATTGAAAAATTGTGTGGTTAAAGAAAAATTGATTTACTTTGCATCCACAAAATTAAAAAGAAAATATCTTTATTTACTAATTTAATTAATAAAAAGTTATGTCTGAAGTAGCACAAAGAGTAAAATCGATCATTGTCGATAAATTAGGTGTTGAAGAGTCTGAAGTAACAGAAACCGCCAGTTTCACCAATGATTTGGGAGCTGATTCACTTGATACTGTTGAGTTAATCATGGAATTCGAAAAAGAATTCAACATCTCAATTCCAGACGATCAAGCTGAAAAAATCTCTACTGTAGGCGATGCTGTTGCTTACGTTGAGCAACATGCTAAATAAGAATCCATAATTCAAAATTCATGGAGTTAAAAAGAGTAGTAGTAACAGGCCTGGGTGCCGTAACGCCGCTGGGAGGCGATGTTAAAACAACATGGGAAAACGCCGTGGCGGGAAAAAGCGGAGCCGGGCCTATTACTCTTTTCGATGCATCTTTATTCAAAACACAATTTGCTTGTGAGGTAAAGAATTTTGATCCTAATGAGCTTTTCGACAGAAAAGAGGCCAGAAGGTTCGACCGCTATTCGCAGTTGGCGTTAAAGTCGGCAAAAGAAGCGATAGAAAATTCGGGGCTCGATCTGGAAAAAGAAGACACGAACCGAATCGGCGTTATTTTTTCTGCCGGAATCGGAGGTATCAAAACTTTTGAAGATGAGGTTGGTAATTATTTTGTTGAACAAGACAAAGGTCCCCGATTTAATCCATTTTTCATTCCGAAAATGATAGCCGATATCGCCGCCGGGCATATCTCTATGATTTACGGACTGAGAGGTCCTAATTACGCAACAGTTTCGGCTTGCGCATCATCCACAAATGCCATAGCCGATGCTTTTAACCTTATCAGACTCAACAAGGCAAACGTTATTGTAACAGGCGGAGCGGAAGCAACTATTAGCCCGTCGGCAGTTGGCGGATTTAACGCTATGCACGCACTTTCTACCCGAAACGATTCGCCCGAAACGGCTTCGCGTCCTTTTAGCGCCAGTCGTGATGGTTTTGTGATGGGTGAAGGAGCTTCGTGTTTAATTCTTGAAGAATTGGAACACGCTCTTGCGCGCGGGGCACATATTTACGCCGAAGTTGCCGGAGCCGGAATGTCGGCTGATGCTTATCACCTCACCGCTTCGCATCCCGAAGGATTGGGAGCCAAGCTCGTGATGCGTAACGCCTTGGAAGATGCAGAAATGCAACCCGAAGAGATAGATTATATTAACGTTCACGGAACATCCACGCCGGTAGGCGATATTTCGGAAGTGAAAGCTATTTTGGATGTATTTGGAGAGCACAGTTACAAGTTGAACATAAGCGCAACCAAATCGATGACGGGACACCTGTTGGGTGCAGCCGGATCCTTGGAAGCCATGTTTTGTATTCTTGCTCTTGAGAACCAGATAGTTCCTCCGACTATTAACTTTACCGAAGGTGACAAAGATCCGGAAATTGATTATAATCTTAACTTTACATTCAATAAAGCTCAAAAACGCGAGTTAAAAGCTGTACTATCGAATACTTTTGGCTTTGGAGGCCATAACGCAAGCGTTATTCTAAAGAAATTCAACAAGTAATGTGTTAAGAAAATTTATGCGAAAAGTAAGGGCTATCCCACACAAGGGAAAGGAGCCTTACTTCTCATTCTATAAAATGCTGGGATTTTATCCCGATAGAATTGATCTGTACCACGAAGCGTTGACACACAGGTCGTCATCAATGCGCTCGAATTCAGGAAGGTGGGTTAATAACGAACGTCTTGAGTTCTTGGGTGATGCTATTCTTGATGCTATTGTTGCCGATATTTTATACAAAAAATTCGAGAATAAAAAAGAAGGATTTCTCACCAGCACTCGTTCAAGAATTGTTCAACGCGAAACGTTGAACAAAATTGCTATTGAAATCGGGATCGATAAAATTATTACCTCCTCTACCCGAAATCTTGCTCACAATACTAATATTTACGGCGATGCGCTTGAAGCATTGATTGGTGCAATTTATCTCGATCAGGGTTATCGTGTAGCGAAGAGCTTTGTTTTTGAAACGCTCATTAAACAGCATATCAACATTGATACGGTATTGAGAAGCGAGGTGGATTTTAAATCGCGTTTGATAGAGTGGGGACAGAAATACAAAATAGAAGTTGGTTTTGAAGTGACCAGTTCTTCGTATGACGAGCAAAATAACCCTATTTTTGAATCGAGAGTTATTGTCGGTGGTATGGATTTAGGTTCGGGCCGAGGATATTCTAAAAAAGAATCGCATCAGAAAGCTGCAAAAAAAGCCATTAAAAAATTGCGTAACGATAACGAATTGTTGGAAAAGTTATTGGCTTTGAATAAAAATATTTCTACTGAAATTGAAAAATCAGAGGAAGAAGACTTACCATTAGACAAAGTATTGAAATAAAAAAACGCATCGGATTCCGATGCGTTTTTACTTTATGCCCAAACTCCAAATGAGATTCCCATTCTCTTTCCTTGCTGTACCAAAGGCGTGTCTTCAGTTACTAAACGAAGTTTTCCCGCCACTTCTTTCAAAGGGATATCCGATATTTGGTTATTTATTTTTGCGGTCATTCGACCAAATTTTCCTTCGTGGATAAGCTTTGCGGCGTGACCACCGAGTAATGTTCCTAAGTTTCGGTCTGCCGGTGAAGGTGAACCACCACGCTGAATATATCCGAGAACGGTTTCACGGGTTTCAAATCCCGTTTGTTTCTCAATCTCTTTAGCAAAATACATCGCAGGCCTTTCATTACTGCCTTGAATTTCAATTCCTTCGGCGACTGCCACAATAGAATAGGCTTTCCCTATTTCCATCCGTTTTTTTATCTTATCGATAATCACTTTCATATTGTAGCCCAGTTCGGGAAGTAGAATAATGTCGGCTCCACCAGCCATTCCGGCATGTAATGTAATCCATCCGGCGTGATGTCCCATTAATTCGATAACCATAACACGACGATGCGAACTTGCTGTGGAGTGCAGGCGATCGATAGCATCAGTTGCGATATTTACGGCAGTATCGAACCCGAAAGTAACATCGGTTCCGTACACATCATTATCAATGGTTTTAGGAATTCCTATAACATTTAATCCTAATTCGGAGAGCATCCACGTTGTGCGTTGCGTACCGTTCCCACCGATGCAAACCAAACAGTCGAGTCCAAGTTCATTATAGCATCTTTTTATCTCTTCTTGATCTTTTTCATCAGGAGAAGTTATTTTTTTGCGGAATACTTTCTCGCGAGCGGTTCCAAGAATAGTTCCCCCCAGGTTGAGAATACCCGATAGCGAGGCGTCGGTCAATTCGATAACGTCTTTATAAAGTAGGCCGGAAAACCCGTTTTGAATTCCAACTACTTCCATTCCGTAATTGTTAATGGCTGTTTTTCCAACGCCGCGTATAGTTGCGTTAATTCCGGGACAGTCGCCGCCCGAGGTGAGGATTCCAATTTTCATCTGTCTGTTTTTTTATAAAAATTTGCTCTTGCAAAGGAAAGAAAAAATAGAATAAACGGCAAGATTATTTTCTGTTTTCGTTGAATGATATACAAGTTATTTTAGCTTCCTTTTGCTTGTTGAGCATTATTTCGCATTACCATGATTTTCTTAACAATTATTTCAGCTGCCTTTTTAGATACACCTGTTCCTCCCAATATTCGGCGCATCTCGGCATAGTTATCCAGCATATTTTTTCGATAATTCTTCACGTGGAGAAGCTGAATAAGCTCTTTACGGATATTATCGATAGTGAAATATTTGGCAAAAAATTCCATAACTATTTCTCTTCCACAAATGAGGTTGACCAACGAAATGTAAGGAGTATGCAAGATGTTTTTGAAAGCCCAATATGATAACTTAGGCATTGATGTACGATAACAAACTACTTGAGGAACATTTAATAAAGCTGTTTCCAACGTAGCTGTTCCCGATGTAACCAACGCTGCCTGCGATTGTGCAAGAATGCGATACGTTTGATTAAATAATACTTTTAGTGGAAATCCATTTATAAAATCATCGTAAAAATGCGGTTCAATGCCCGGCGCTCCTGCAATGATGAACTGATAGTCTTCGAATCCTTTTATTGCTTGCAGCATGGGAGGCAGATTTTTGGATATTTCGTGTTTTCGGCTACCGGCGAGTAGTGCGATAATTGGTCGGTCGGGAAGTTCGTTGGCGGTGATAAATTCTGAAAATGTTTCGTCTTTATAGTCACGTGTATTGATTTCATCTACTGATGGATTACCGACGTAGTGAACCGGATAGTTGTGTTTTTTGTAAAAATCAACTTCAAAGGGTAGGATGCAAAGCATCTCGTCCACATATTTTTTGAAGGATTTTACCCGATACTCTTTCCACGCCCACACTTTAGGTGAGATATAATAGAAAATAGGAATATTCAGTTGAGTTTTTACAAATTTCGCAATTTTCAGGTTAAATCCGGGATAATCCACCAAAATAACCGCATCGGGGCGGTACTCTTCAATATCTTTTTTGCAAAAAGTAAGGTTGCTAAGAATGGTTTTGGCGTTCATTAACACCGGAATAATTCCCATAAACGCCATTTCGCGATAATGTTTTACCAAAGTACCGCCTTGGGCAAGCATGAGATCGCCCCCAAAGAAACGAAAATCGGCATTTTTATCGTGTTCTTTCAGCGATTTCATCAAATTTGATGTGTGTAAATCGCCTGAAGCTTCACCAACTACAAAGTAATATTTCATTTTATATTTTTAAACATCCGTAGAGACGTGGCATGTCGTGTCTCTACAATTCCCAATTTTTCAGTTCAGGAATAAAATCGTGTGCAGTCATATCAATTTTCACGGGAACAACTGCCGCGTATCCGTTTGCCAACGCCCATTCATCGGTATTTACATTATCTTCTTCCCAGTTCTCGAAATTTCCGGTCATCCAAAAAACATCTCGCCCGTTTCCATCGGCAGAACGTCGGTATTCATTTACCCATTTTCCTTGTGTTTGCGATGTTATTTTAATTCCTTTTATTTCGCCTGACGGAACATTTATGTTTAAACAGATACCTTTTGGAAGTCCTTTTTCGAGAACAGTTTTGGCCATTTTCTTAGCTACTTCGCAAGCGTGTGTAAAATTGGCATCGTATGAATATTCGCACAAAGAAACACCAAGCGAAGGGATTTCAGAAATACATCCTTCAATGGCAGCTCCCATCGTTCCCGAATATATTACGCTGATTCCCGCGTTGGAACCGTGATTAATGCCTGAAACTAATAAATCGGGCTTGCGATCCAAAAATTCGTTCAACGCCAGTTTCACACAATCCACCGGAGTTCCCGTGCACATATATGCCGTAAGTCCTTCTTCCTGTTTGTAAATTCTGCTTCTCAACGGTTGTAGCGTTGTTATGGCAGACGACATACCCGATTGATGCATTTCCGGAGCGAAAACAATAACATCGCCCAACTCTCTCATCGCTTCAATAAGCGAAATAATTCCTTTTGCCTGATATCCATCGTCGTTGCTCACGAGGATAAGAGGTTTTGTACTGTTCATTATTTACTTCTTTATAAAATTAAGAACAAACTTAATAAATTTCATCGACTTTTCGTGTATGCAAAGTGTTACAAAATCGTTAAATTGAGGTCTGTGCCGCAAAAAAACACAACAATTTGTTAACTTTGGTGTTTTAGACTGAAAATAATCACAATTCAACAAATGAGAAAATTAAGTTTACTACTTGCGCTGTTAATAACCACGATAACAGCCTTTGCTCAGGATGTGCGTCCAGTAAAAAATGTAATCGTAATGATTCCTGACGGGACTTCGGTTGGTGTTTATTCTGCCGCCCGATGGTATAAATTTTACAACAAAATGGGCGACCGTTTACATATTGATCCTCATTTTACGGGAACGGTAACTACACATTCATCCAACGCACCTATCGGCGATTCGGCGCCTACCGGATCGACATACGCTACTGGCGTTTTGCAAAAAACAAGTAACGTCGCCATATATCCCGAAGCTGATTCCGATAACGATATTTATCCGGTGGATGCAAGCCGGACTTATCAGCCTGCAGCAACCATTTTAGAAGCTTCCAGGATATTGCAAAACAAAGCCGTTGGCTTGGTAGTTACCTGCGAATTTCCCCACGCTACGCCTGCCGATTTTGCTTCGCATTATCACTCTCGTAGCGCTTATAAATTTATTGCTCCACAAATGGCATATCAGAATATGGACGTGATGTTTGGAGGTGGAAACGGTATTTTGACGGATGATATTAAGCAACATTTTAAGAGTAACGGAACTACATTAATTCAGGACGATAGAAACGCGTTGTTGAACTACAACGGAAACGGAAAAGTATGGGCGCTGTTCGGCGACCGGGCTTTGCCGTACGATATAGACCGAAATCCCGACAAAGTACCATCAATTTCGCAAATGACAGAAAAAGCGCTGGAAATCCTTTCGGAAAACAAAAACGGCTTCTTTCTGATGATAGAAGGCAGCCAAGTGGATTGGGCGGCGCACGCCAACGACCCCATCGGAATTATTACCGAATATCTTGCCTTTGACGAAGCGGTGGGCAAAGTAATGGATTTTGCCGAAAAAGACGGAAATACGGCGGTTATAATTATGTCCGACCATGGAAACAGTGGCTTTACCATTGGTTCGAAAGATTGCCCCGGATACGATAAACTCACTATTCATCAGTTGTTTGAAGCTGTATCGAATTACAAACTCTCGGCAAACGGCATTGAAGCTATTTTAGTGAATACTCAGCCCGAAAATATTAAAAGTGAGTTCAAAAAATACACGGGAATAGATATTACGGACGAAGAACTGCAATCGTTGCTTTCTTCCAAAAACTACAAAGAAGGCGATTATACCAAAGTGGGCACGAGCAACAACTTGGCGCACAATATTGTGAATATTCTTAATTCGCGCACCTGTTTCGGGTACACCACAGGCGGACACACGGGCGAGGAAGCGCTGTTGGCATCGTACCATCCGCAGGATGATATTTTGCGTGGAAATGTGCGTAACACGGATGTAAATAAGTATTTGCAGCAAGTGTCGGGGCTGGAAGTGTCGTTGCAGGAACTGTCCGATAATATTTTCGCGAAACACGGCGATGTTTTCGCCGGAGAACAATACACCATCAACAAAAAAGACCCCGATTTTCCTGTCCTAACGGTTAAAAAAGGCAGGAACACACTGGAAATAAAAGCCTTTTCATCGGTTGCTAAACTCAACGGCAAGCCGTTTGATATTGGTTCGGTGGTGGTGTATATGGATAAAAATGACACGTTTTATTTGCCGAAAAAACTAGTTGAAAAATTATAATTAAAAGAAGACCCATAAAGTGAAAAATCTACTTGTAGCATTATCGCTGCTCATTTCGTTATCGACATTGGCGCAGCATCAAAAACCGTTTGTCATTCCCGAACTGCGCGACTGGCAGGGAGGAAGCGGCACTTTTACAGTTTCTGCAAAAACAAAAATTCAAGCCGATGCTTTGGAAATAGGCGTAGCCTCACAATTTGCAGCTGATTATAAAAAAATGTTTGGTGCAAAACCAAAAATTATCGCCATGAATAAAAAGAACGAAAAAGATATTCGCTTTTTATTACAACCCGATTTACTGAAAGAATATGGCGACGAAGCGTACAGGATTGAAATCGGACATTCAGTATTGGTTACAGCCAACAGCACCACCGGGCTATATTGGGGCACACGCACATTGCTGCAAATGCTGGAACAGTCGAACGAACTGCCACAAGGTGTTATTACAGACTATCCCGATTATCCGAAAAGAGGCTTTATGCTCGATGTGGGACGCAAGTTTTTTCCGATGGATTACCTGCAATCGGTGGTAAAACTCATGTCGTATTATAAAATGAACACCTTTCAGGTGCATTTAAACGACAATGGTTTTATTCAGCATTTTGGCGACGATTGGAGCAAAACCTACTCGGCGTTCCGTTTAGAAAGCGAAACTTATCCCGGCCTGACGGCCAAGGATGGGCATTACGGAAAAGACGAATTTCGTCAATTTCAATTAGACGCGCTGGCGCAAGGTGTAACCGTTATTCCCGAAATTGACGCTCCGGCGCATACGTTGGCATTCTCGCATTTCATGCCCGAAATTGGCAGCGAAGAGTATGGAATGGATCATTTAGACCTGTTTAGCCCGAAAACATACGAGTTTTTAGACGGACTTTTCAAAGAATATCTCGAAGGCGACAATCCCGTGTTTGTGAACGAATACGTACACATCGGAACCGACGAATACAGCAACAAAGACAGCGTAGTGGTGGAGAAATTCCGTTATTTTACCGATTATTACATCAAGGAAGTGGAAAAATACGGTAAAAAAGCGGTGCTTTGGGGCGCGCTCACACACGCCAAAGGCAAAACACCCGTGAAGGTGGACGATGTGCTGATGAACGTGTGGTATAACGGTTATGCGCAACCGCACGATATGATGAAATTGGGCTACGACGTGTTGAGCGTGCCCGACGGCATATTGTACATTGTGCCTGCCGCCGGATACTATCACGACTATCTGAACACAAAGCATATTTACGAAAATTGGACACCGGCCGTTATCGGGAAAGAGATTTTTGAAGAGAAACATCCACAAATAAAAGGCGGAATGTTTGCCGTGTGGAACGACCAAGTGGGTAATGGAATTAGCACACAAGATGTGTATCATCGTCTGTTTCCTGCCATGCAAACGCTTGCCGTGAAAATGTGGACGGGAAAAAATGTACAACTTCCGTTTGCCGATTTCGACTCGAAACGAAAAGCGCTGAGCGAAGCACCGGGGCAAAATCGCTTGGCTATTCCCGTCAAGTCGGTGGCGGGCGTGGTGTTTGAGGTGAAGAAGCCGCGTCAAGGAAAAGCCTTGAACCAAAAGTTGGATGATATTGGCTGGAATTATCGTGTAAGCTTCGATGTTACGGCTCGTGCCAACACGCGTGGTACAGCTTTGTTTACATCGGATAATTCCGTGTTCTATCTTCTCAATCCCCAAGACGGCCGATTGGGTTTCAGTCGCAACGGATACGATTATCAGTTTAATTATTCCGTACCTTTGGGACAAAAAGTTTCCATCGCCATTGAGGGAACCAATGCCTTTACCGCTCTTTTTGTGAACGGAGAATTGAAAGATAAGCTCGAAACCATTCCGCACAAAGACGATACTCACGTGAAAAAAGACAAACGCAAATGGGTGCAAACGTTGGTTTTCCCGCTAAAAGGAGTGGGTAAATTCAACGGGAAAATTGAGAATTTGAAAGTGGAGTATTTGGGAGATTGATAAATAAAAAAAGCGGCAGACGCCGCTTTTTTTATGGTTCCAATCAAAAATATTTGCCGCAAACTTACTGTAAATCCGCCAGCCCCTCTTTACAATATTTTATAAAAGCCGGAGCATCGGGGTCGGCAGGGTCTAACGAGTGCGCTTTGCTAAAATGATTGATGGCTAACAGCAGATTCCCTTCCCGGTCGCCTTCCGAACGATAAAAATAGGCGTAGCCCATCCTAAAATTCCACTTTGCATCGTCGGCGCCTTCTTCCTGCACGGTTTTCATCAGTTTTAACGCGTCTTCCTCCCTGTCCACATTGTTGTATGCGCGCGCCAGTTTTTCTATCAGGTCAAACGTGCGCTCTTCGTCGGGTATCTGCTCAATGGCCTCGATTACCTTGTTGTGCTTGTCAATTTCGTGCCAGTAAACGAGTTTCTCTTCCAATGTTTGCGGCTCTTCTCCCACAAAAGCCTGTCGTTTGTCTTCTTGCAACAAGTAAACTTCATCGGGACCAATGGTAGCATCAGGCGCGTAAATAATCCAATCTGTGAGGTCGGTCGCATCGTGTTCGATTTCAGCGCCTTCGCGCACGCGTTCGATGTAGTAGGCATCTTGCGTAGCTTTCAGTGTGAGGATAGAGTCATTTATCGCCAAAAGCTCAAACCACAAATATTCGCGCTGTTCCTGTTCTTCTTCATCTTCCGAAGCATCTTTATGCTCATCATCCACTATGATACCCATTTTCACGATAGCCGAATATCCCTCTTTTCCCACAACCTGCCTTAGAATCGAAACACGCTCTTGCGCCAACGTTTTCATCCGCTGTGTTTCGGCTGTGGTAAAGAAATAGAGCGGATTATCCAACTGCTCTTTCTCCAACACATCCAAGGTGTCGTATATGCCTTTTTCATAGTTGTCTTCCGATGTGTAAAGAAATACTACACTGTGCGCCTCTTCTTCATCGTGCGGATTTTTATCCGTAAACATATAAGGCAATTCTTTTCCTCTCATCTTATAGTAGTCTTCGGCCAGCGGCCATGGTATCATGGCACATACAATGGGAGTTTCATCTGAAAGAATGCCGATGTAAGCATCTTCGCTCTCGCCGTTGTATAATTTGAAGGTTGCCAACGCTTGTAACAGCATCTGATGATCATAGTGCAACTCTTCGGGCGATTGCAAAATATCTAACTCGCTCAGTCCGTAGCGCAGCAGTCCGTGCGTGTGTATCCATGCCGTGTTATCATGCTCGTTGCTCACTCCGTGTATAGAAAAAAGATAGATGGGACTTGGCGGTGCCGATGCTTCCGCGGCGCGGGCTGTCCAGTTTCCGTTGAGGAGTTTTCCGGCGCTGTAATCGAGTACGGCGAGGATGTTATCCGGAAAAATAGCGTGTAGTAATTTCAGATGCAGGTGGAACGCGTCCAGCGGATTATCCTGATTTTCGATAACGACCATCACCCCTTCGTCAGATTGTTTCAAAATTTCGTTTTCGTCGTCGGTTATGGCGTGTACGTGTCTGAAGTTTTCGATAGTTTCGTAATCAAACGTTCTGTAATAGATGTTTACGGGATATATTTTTTCTTTGTAGGCAACGTTACAATAAAACTCGGCATCGATTTCCTCAATATCCGAGATGCTAAATTCCTCATTGGCTTTCAGTCGCTCAATGGTGTTTTGGGTAATTTCGATTAAGCTGCCGTTTCGCATTTTCAGCGTAGATATGTCGTATGGTAAAACCATCATGTGCGATAATCTGTCTTCGTTCATCATAAAAAAGTTGTTGGGTGTGTCTTGTATATATAATTCTGTGGAAAGTTGATTTTTCAGAAACTGTTTATCATTTCGTAAATACAAGCAGCCGCTTTATCTACTTTCTCGAAATCGACAATCGAGAGGTTGTCTTTGGGCGTATGCGTTACGTTTTGCGTTTCCATGTTCTCTACAAACCACGACGAACTAACGGCAATTGCCGGACAACCGTTCTGCAGAAACATGCTGTGGTCGCCTTGATACCAAGGCAGTCCGATTTCGGCATCGGGTGTGTTTTGTACGATGCGTTGTACGACCACTTCCATATCCGGCGAAAGCTGAAATAGCGAAAACGATGTTTTCCCCTCCCGATACGCTAACCCGTCTATATTGATATTGAGCAGCATATTGGGGAAGTTGAGTTGGTTTTGTTCCAGATACTTCATTTGTCCCGGCACGGCATAATAATCTTCGCCGTTGAGGGCGACCAATTCGATGTTGTGCTTACCGGCATAGTCTCTCAGACGTTGAGCGAGAAGCAGCAAAACGGCTACTCCGGTGGCGTTGTCGATGGCGCCGGGAGTGCCCTGCTTGGCATCGATATGTGCGGTTACGATGATGGACTGGGCGCCGGATGTGCCGCTTTTTCTTCCGACAACATTGTAAGCTGTTTGCGGAATGCGCCGGGCATCGGATTTCAAGACAACTACCTTTCCGCGTTCTTCCAGCAGTTTTTCGCCTTCGGTGTCTTTCATGAAAACAGAAGGAATATCGAAGTCACCATCTTCAAACATCGGGAAAGGATAAACCCCGCCGGCGAGAGCCGAATTTCGCCCTGTTGCACAAATAATAGCCTGCACGCCGCTTTTTTCGAGTGCCAAAACCACGCGTTTGTGCTCATCGGGGTTGTAAAACACAAAGTTTTTGGGAATTATCTGTTCTTTTGTTATTGAGCCGTGCAGTAACACAATTTTTCCCCGCAAATCGGTCTGTTCAAGTTCATCAATATTGCTTATGGGCGACAATTCTCCCTGCACATCGCATCCCAAAGAGTAGGGGCTCGAAAACACTTCATAGTCGGTTTGTCCGCACTGTAGCGTAGCCCCGTTGGTTTCCCAGTCTACCACCTTGAGCAACGTTTCTTCCGTGTGCCAATTGTTTTTTTCAAGCTCTTTTTTGAAATAATCGGTAGCCTTTCGGTTTCCTTCGCTTCCCACGCTGCGGTCGGCTATGTCGTTGCAGAGCACGTGCAGATGTTGTTGTGTTGTTGAGAAAACTTGTTGTTGAGCCATATCAATATTGTATGTGTTTTTCATAAGCTATAAACCCCTAAGTACCAAACATAAATTAGTTTATAGTATTCATAAATAAATCGACACGATTTATTTCTTCATTCTCTTTATGAAACCATTAAGAAATGAAGATCTTTTTTATTCTTAACCTCTTAATGGTTTATATTGTTTTAGACTATTAAGCGCAAAAACAAGTTTTTGTTTATTAGCACTGCTGATAATAATATAAAGTAATTAAGACGATGTACTTAATAACTCAGAACTATAAACTAACTTATTCCTGCTTCCCCGTCTCAATATTCCCCTGAAACGAGATCGGTTGCCGGTTGGTGTCAGTAACGTTCAGCCGGGCGCTTCCGTTTTCCCAGATATCGAAATAGAGAAATATTTCACGCCCCGTATCTCTTGTCCGGATATTCACTTGCCAGTTCCCTCTCTTTCTGCTCGGAACAACCTGATAATCGAAATCGGTACTGGTAAATTTAATTCCTCCTTCGTTTGGGTTCATTGGTGCCACGTACGCACGACCATAATATGGTAAATACACTCGAACGGTATCGGAATTAACTTTCACGTCGTAATAAGGCGACAGATAGATTGATTTGAATCCGATAGGATAAGCATAGGTAGCCTTAAACGTAAAATCGAAATTATTTACGCGCTGATTTACTTCGCCGGCAACAGCTTCCTTTTCAGCTGCGGTTTGTGCTGTTCCACACGTCGTCAATCCAAAAACGACTGACAACACAATAATTAAATGTAATGCTGATTGTTTCATAATCGTCTTTTATTTTATTGTAAAACAAAAAAATAGCGATTATTGTTGTTAGAAGGGCGATAAATCGGTGAAAAAGTTTAGACAATAATAGAAAGTTAATAATGCCAAAGTTATGAAAAACGATAAAATCTGCAATTTCAAGGTAGTGTTTGTATAGAAATGTGCGATAATAATCGAGAGAAATGCCGTTGCAATGTAAATCCAAAACAAAGTTTCATACAAATATAAAACTTGCATAAGAATAGAAAATATGATAATAGAGGTGCTGAAAATCAATACTTTTTTGGTGAAACTTCGTTCTCTTGTGATCTGTTTGTTATCGGCAATAATAAAGAAAAATATAAAGAGAAATATAGTTCCGATAAATCCCCATTGTGGTACCGAAAAAACAGGTAATTGAGTGAAATCATAAATTTCAGTAAAACACTTGAAAGGATCAATGAAACCGATGATGTTGTCGCCAAAAACATATAGTGCAAAAACAATCCAAAACACTAAAAATATTCCGAAAATAGACGCAATGAGCGACCTAAAACTCATCCCTCCCATTGCTGATAATCCTATTAACCACAAAGGCAGAAACAGCAAAGCATAGGCTTGGAAAGTGGCGGCAATAGCCATTAATGCTCCAAACTGAAAAGCATATCGGTGAGAATAGCGATATTGATAAGATGAAAGCAAAGGGAATAGTGACCAAAGGATGAAAATAAGACCCAAATAGTCGGGTGTCATTTTCAGAAAAAACGGATGAATACTAAAAAGGACCAGCGGAACATAAAAAGGCATGGACGTTCTCATGCGAATTACTCCATATCGAATATTCAGCTCGGAAATAAGGTACGAGATAATAAACACAGATAAAGTGCTCGACAGAAAAGAAGCAATGGGGTATTGTTGAAAAATAGGTTCTATGTATGACCAAGAAAAATTGGTATTGTTGATGGGAAAATCGGGCAAGCCCTTTCTTAAAAACATCAGAAAGCGCAATACGATAACCGTAATGGAAACGACTATAGAGATAAATCGCGACTCCACGAAGTAAGATTTGAAGTTTCGAACCAGTAGGGTATTCATATAGTTTTCAATTGTTATTTAGAATTTTTATTGCCACAACTAATCGTGTGAAGGACTTACAACGTAGCAATTTATTGCTTGTCGTTCTATAAGTCAAAGCCGATATCTTTTCGGTAATAACTGTTTTCGAAGGAAATTTTCTCAATATTCTTATACGAGTTTTCCAACGCTTCACTCATGGTTTGTCCGTAAGAGGTTACAGCTAAAACACGACCACCCGATGTAACTGTTGCATCATTTTTCAATATGGTTCCGGCATGGAAAATGATGGAATCTTTCACCTGTTTTACGCCCGAAATAACTTTTCCTTTCTCATAATCTCCCGGATATCCGCCCGAAACCATCATAACAGTTGTGGCATATCTGTTATCGATTTCCAATGTTTTAGTGTCCAGCGTTTCAGTGGTAACACTTACAAAAAGATCCAAAATGTCCGATTTTATGAGCGGAAATACCACTTCCGTTTCCGGATCGCCCATGCGAACGTTGTATTCAATTACTTTTGGTTCTCCGTCAACATTTATCAATCCCAGGAAAATAAAGCCTTTATAATCGATTTTTTCTTTTCTTATTCCATTTACAGTGGGTAGAACAATTTTCTCTTCCACTTTTCTCATAAATTCCACATCGGCAAACGAAACAGGCGAAACAGCGCCCATACCGCCGGTATTTAATCCGGTATCGTTTTCGCCAATGCGTTTATAATCTTTAGCAACAGGCAAAATTTTATATGATTTTCCATCGGTAAGCACAAAAACAGAGCATTCAATTCCCGACAAAAATTCTTCGATAACCACCTTATTGCTAGCAGGACCAAACATTCCGTTCAGCATTTCCCAAAGCAGGCGCTTGGCTTCATTTATATCATCGATAATAAGTACTCCTTTTCCCGCTGCTAATCCATCGGCTTTTAGCACGTAAGGCGGTTGCAATGATTCCAGAAAACGATTTCCATCTTCAATATTTCCCAGTTTAATAGTTTTGTATTGTGCTGTTGGAATATTGTGGCGACTCATAAATTCTTTGGCAAAATCTTTGCTTCCCTCTAATTGAGCACCTTTTTTAGAAGGACCGATAACAGCAATGTGACACGCATCTTCATCGTCTCTGAAATAATCGTAAATTCCGTACACAAGCGGATCTTCCGGTCCAACTACAATCATATCCACATCATTTTCCAAAGAAAACAATTTTAGTGCCTGAAAGTCTGTTGGAGAAATGGCAACATTTGTTCCCAGCGATGCAGTTCCCGCGTTTCCAGGTGCAATAAATAAGTTGTTGAGATACTTACTGCTACGCATACGCCAAGCAAAAGCATGTTCACGACCACCGGAGCCAAGAATTAATACGTTCATATTATCAAAAAAGTTCGATTGAATAGTTTTATTATTCACAATACTGTTTCTTAGATTAAATGAGATTGCAAAACCGTCTGTTGTCAATCTTCTTTTCTTCCAAGAACGCACAAAGCTACTAAAAAATACGAAAAAAACGACATTGAAAAGCAAAGAAATCTCAAAACAGTGTTTCTAAAAATGTTATCTTTGCAAATCAGTCATTTAATTTGTTTATATTATGTCATCTTTATCCGTTTACCAACTTGCCCGCGATTTTGCCCTGCAGACCAACCGGATCCTTTTTATCACCGGAAAAGCCGGAACGGGAAAAACCACGTTTTTGCATCGGCTAAAGAATGAATCGTCCAAGCAAATTGCGGTGGTAGCTCCCACCGGTGTAGCAGCGATAAACGCGGGTGGAGCCACCATCCATTCTTTTCTGCAATTGCCGTTTTCGCCTTTCATACCAACACCTGAGGGACGAAGAGAATTGATTGGCAAATTGAGAATGTTTAGCCAGAAACGAAGCGTGTTGCGTGAACTGGAGTTGCTGGTTATCGACGAAATAAGTATGGTTCGTGCCGATGTGCTTGATGCTATGGATACCGTGCTGCGACATGTTCGTTATCGCCCCGACGAACCTTTTGGCGGCGTGCAGGTGATCTTTATCGGCGATATGTTTCAACTATCGCCCGTGGCAAAGCAAGATGAGTGGCAGATCCTTTCGCAATTCTACAAAGGTATTTACTTTTTCAACAGTCATGTGTTGCAGCAAACACCGTTGTTGCATATCGAATTCGATACAATTTTCAGACAAAGCAATGAAACTTTTATATCGTTGCTCAACGAAGTCCGAAACAGCGCATTGACGGAAAATGGGCTAAAGTTATTGCAATCTCGCTACAATCCCACTTTCCAACCGCCAGAAGATGATACATACATTACCCTCACCACGCACAACTACAAAGCCGATGCCATAAACGCCGATGAGCTGGCTAAAATAAAATCGCCCGTCAGACGTTACGAGGCAATTATAAAAGGAGACTTTCCCGAACGAAATTTCCCTGTTGAAAAAACGTTGGAGTTGAAAGAGGGCGCTAAAGTGATGTTCATGAAAAACGATACAGAGGTTGTGCGACGGTTTTATAACGGGAAAATCGGTGTGATAACCGCCATGCACGATGGTTACGTTACCGTGCAATGCCCCGGCGATGCCGAAGCCATAGACCTTTCGCCCATGATATGGGAAAACATGAGTTACACCGTGAACAAAGAAACCACGCAGTTGGAGGAGAAAATTGACGGTATTTTCACGCAATTGCCTTTGCGTTTGGCGTGGGCAATTACCATTCACAAAAGCCAAGGACTTACATTTGACAAAGTGGTGGTGGATGCGGGCGCAGCTTTTGCCGCCGGACAAGTGTATGTTGCCTTAAGCCGATGCCGCACGTTGGAAGGATTGGTGTTGAAAAGCCATATCGGAAGCGATTGCTTGCTCAATGAAGCCGAAATTCGCAGTTTTTCGCAAACACAGCATTCGCAAGATGAGTTATCGTCGCAATTCGATACATCGCAACAGCGGTACAAAGAACAGCTGTTGATGAACTTGTACAATCTTGCGCCGTTGCGTAAAATGGCACACGAGTTGCTGGTTGATACCGAAAAGGTTTCAGAATCGTTTAACGATGAAACCGTTCCGTTTTTGCAATCGGTAAAGCACATAGCGATGCAGTTGGCCGATGTGTCGGAGAAATTCAGGGCACAACTTTCAAAGATCCTATCGGTAAATGATGTTCAAAAACTTTCGGAGCGGTTGCAAGCCTCATCTTCTTATTTTTCGGAAGAGTTGCAAGCTTTTTTGGAACTCATAAAATCATCGCCCGCAACATCCGATAATCGCAGTGTGTCCCGCCAATACGAAAACGATCTCTTGGCGCTTTATACCCTCGCCGCACAGAAACAACACCTGATAAAAGGACTAAATAACGATTTTACCATAGAGCATTATTTTTCGCTTCGCAAGAATTTTGTATTCCTGCCGCCATCCATTAAAGCGTATGCTACAGCGCACAGTGAAAAAATTACATCCAAACATCCCGATTTATTGCGCACGCTCACGCAAACCCGCAACCTCATTGCCGAACAGCTGGGTATGCCGGTGTATATTGTGGCGAAAACAAAATCGCTCATCGAAATGGCTGAATATTTACCTCTTACGCGTAAAGAATTGTTGCACATCCACGGCTTCGGTAAAGTTACTGCCGAAAAATATGGCGATGCTTTTTTACAGGAAATTGCCGATTATTGCAATGAACATGGCATTACTTCGCGCATGGATTTGATCACAAAGCCCGAAAAAGAGAAAAAACCGGCTAAGAAGAAAGGTGAAAGTGCACGCGAAACGTTAGCGCTGTTCGAGAGTGGCAAAAGCATCGAAGAAATTGCCGCTGAAAGAAAGTTGGTTATCTCAACAATTGCTGGACATTTAGCCCCATTTGTGGTGGATGGAACGCTGGATTTGCATCGCTTCGTGTCCCGTGAACAATACGAAAAAGCTATGAAGATATTAAAAGATAAAGAGGAAAATGTTTCGGTTTTTGCAACGTTGTCGCCATATTTCTCGCAAGTTGAAATAACGTTTATAAATGCGTGGATACGTGAAAAATCGGAATAACCTACCTTTATCAAAGTTTCAAACTTTGACAAAGGTTGCCTGTATTAAGTACCAAACACAAATTAGTTTATAGTATTCATAAATAAATCGACACGATTTATTTCTTCATTCTCTTTATGAAACCATTAAGAAATGAAGAAAACTAAGTCTTATCTTTTTTATTCTTCTTTGATTATCTTTTGTGCAATGAATTCGTGGATGTAAACCTCGTTGTTTGCATAAATGCAATACACAAACGTCATGTTTTTTAAATTTATTTGGCGTACAAACACACCGTAATTTCGTTGTAATGACTCGGTATGACGTATTGGATTTAAGTGTGCTGTTGTCTCTAAATTGTGGATAACTTGCATTAATTCATCGTAATGTCGATAGGCTGTAAGTGGTGCTTTATACTCGTGTGCGATGAAATTAATATATCTATCAATTTGATATAATACAGATTGAGGAATGATAACCTTGTAATGATTCACTTTTCCTCAAACTTATACATATCTACGCCGTAAAGTTCGCTTAGTTTTTTCATACCATGATGATAAACTTCATTCACCGTATATATTTTTTCATTTGTGGGTGCAGGTTTTAGTATCTCAACTGAGTTTGGGTTTTTGGCAATTTCTTTTATCAATCTTCGCCCCGAAACCGTATTTGTATTTATCGATACGTGCATTTTCATTTTACTATCCATCTTTGTTTATATACAAAGCTATAACAAAATTGCAAATTGTCAAAACAAGCGAATAGTTATTTACAAAATCATCAAAATAAACAGCTACCTTTGTGACTGAGCTTTGTTAAGGTTTCAAACATTGATAAAAATAAACCCTAACATCAAATATTTAAAATGAACAAAATCACATCACTTTTCAACATTAAATACCCCATCATCCAAGGCGGAATGGTTTGGTGTAGTGGCTGGAGATTGGCATCGGCAGTGAGTAGTGCCGGAGGATTAGGATTAATTGGCGCAGGCTCAATGCATCCCGACACGCTGCGCGAGCATATTCAGAAATGTAAAGCGGCAACCGATAAGCCTTTCGGCGTAAACATTCCGTTGATGTATCCGCAAATTGATGAGATTATGCAGATTGTTATCGAAGAGAAAGTGCCGATTGTTTTCACGTCGGCAGGAAATCCCAAAACATGGACAACCAAGCTACAAGCCGAAGGAATACTTGTTGCGCACGTGGTTTCGAGTTCCAAGTTTGCCGTAAAATGTGCCGAAGCCGGCGTAGATGCCATTGTTGCCGAAGGTTTTGAAGCGGGCGGACACAACGGTCGTGAAGAAACAACTACGCTCGCACTTATTCCGCAAGTGCGCAAAGCCGTAGATTTACCGCTTATCGCCGCCGGTGGAATTGCAACAGGCGCGGCAATGGCTGCCGTTTTTGCACTCGGAGCCGAAGGTGTGCAGGTAGGAACTCGTTTTGCGCTCACCAACGAAAGTTCTGCCAGCGATGCATTCAAACAAAGGTGCATTTCACTCGCTGAAGGCGATACGATGCTTTCGCTGAAAAAAGTGAGCCCTACCCGCATGATAAAAAACGATTTTTACCGTCAGGTACAAGAGTTGGAAGACAAAGGCGCATCTGCCGATGAGCTTCGCTCGTTGTTGGGGCGTGGTCGTTCCAAACGGGGCATTTTTGAAGGAGATTTAGATGAAGGCGAATTGGAAATCGGACAAGCCGCTTCGATGATTCGTGAAATTGTTTCGGCGGAAGAGGTGGTGAAAGAGATGGTGGGGGAGTACAATCAAACCGTTATAAACATATCAAAACAAACCTTTTAAAATATATCTCACGCAGATGAACACAGATTAATTGCGCAGATTCTCGCAGATTCTGCGTAAATTTGCGAAAGAAATCAGCAAAATTAGCGTGCAAAATAAAATTTTATGAGAAAAAACTTCATACTTCTTCTTTTTATCGCTTTCGCGAGCGTTTTATCCGCGCAACAAAACAAGCAATTCACATTAGACGAATTAATTCCCGGCGGAAAAGATTTTTACACCTATTATTCCCGTATTTCTGAACAATTTCAGTGGCATGGCGATAACTTGATGCAAATTAACGGCGATTCGGTTTTTGTAATCAACAATTTGTCCGCGCCACAGAAACGGACTTTCCAGTTTCGTTATGCTGACGTGAAGGAGAACGTAAACCGAATTTCGTTTGCCGAAAACACCGATAATCTTATTCGTTTTTATACACGAAACGGCATTGGCACGTACAATACAAACACGAAACAAGAAACCGCATTTTTCTCCTATCCCGAGGGAAGTGATAACCGACAACTTTCGCCCAACAATTCATTTTTAGCTTACACTAAAGCAAATAACCTTTTCATTGCAGACAAAAACGGAAACGAAACCGCCATCTCCAACGAAAAAAACAAAGGAATCGTTTACGGACAATCGGTTCACAGAAGCGAATTCGGAATCAACAGCGGCATATTCTGGTCGCCTGACGGCGAAAAAATGGCGTTTTACCGGATGGACGAAACCATGGTTACCGATTACCCAATTGTAGATATTTCCACCCGAATCGCTACCGACAAAAGCATTAAATACCCAATGGCGGGCGAACGAAGCCACGAAGTTACCATTGGCATTTACGACTCAAAAACGGGCAAAACCGTTTATCTGAAAACCGGCGAACCTAAAGACAAATTTCTGACGAACATAGCATGGAGTCCCGATGAAAAATCGATATATGTTGCAGAACTGAATCGTGAGCAAAATCACATGATACTCAACCGCTACAACGCCGTTTCGGGAGAATTGGAGAAAACGCTTTTTGAAGAATCGCATCCCAAATATGTGGAGCCACAACATCCGGTGTCGTTTGTGAAAAATAAATCGACGCAATTTGTTTGGCAAAGCAATCGCGACGGCTACAACCACTTGTATTTATACGACGTTTCGGGGAAACTGCTCAAACAACTCACAAAAGGCGAATGGGAAGTAACCGATGTAATCGGGTTTGACGAAAAAGGGCAAAACCTGTTTTTCGCATCCACCAACCCAACACCAACGGACAGACACATCTACTCCGTGAATCTCAAAAACGGAAAAACCCAACGACACACCTCCTCCGAAGGAGTGCATTCGGCAATGGTGAGCGCATCGGGGCGTTATCTTATCGACCGATATTCGGCACACAACAATCCGGGAAAAATTGACCTTATCGACACACGAAACGGAAAAACCATCACGTTGGCATCAGCACAAAATCCGTTTACCGACATCAATATGCCATCCGTTGAATTAGGAACGATTAAAGCTGCCGACAACAAAACCGCCCTTTATTACCGAATCATAAAACCCGCCAATTTTGATACCTCCAAAAAACATCCCGTAGCCATTTATGTGTACGGAGGTCCGCATTCGCAAATGGTGCAGAATCGTTGGCGATACGGTTCGGGCGGATGGGAAACCTATATGGCGCAAAAAGGATATGTGGTTTTTGTGATAGACAATCGAGGGACATCGTATCGCGGGCGCGACTTTGAAAATGTTACACATCGCCAACTCGGTGTGGAAGAGATGAAAGACCAGATGCGCGGCGTGGAGTTTTTGCAATCGCTTCCTTATGTAGATGCGTCGCGAATGGGTATTCACGGCTGGAGCTACGGCGGTTTTATGACGATAAGCATGCTGCTCAACCATCCCGATGTGTTTAAAGTGGGCGTTGCGGGCGGTCCGGTTACCGACTGGAAATATTACGAAGTGATGTACGGCGAGCGATATATGGATACGCCACAGGAAAATCCCGACGGATATAACAATTCCAGCTTGCTGAACAAAGCCGACAAACTAAAATCACGACTTTTAATTATTCTCGGCGATGAAGACCCGGTGGTGGTTATGCAGCACAGTTTACAGTTTTTAAAAGCCTCCATTACTGCCGGCACACATCCCGATTTTTTTGTTTATCCCGGACACGAGCACAATATGATGGGACCCGACCGTGTGCATTTGCACGAGCATATTACGAGGTATTTTGATGATAATATTAAAAAGACTTACAACTCCACAATAGCCGGATTTCGACGTGTTAATTCAGATATTAACGCGTCGATATCTTTTTCCGATAGGCGAATTGTCCAATCGCCCCGAAGTTGGTCGCGATGATATATAAGGATAAGTTTGTTTTTATTTTTACTGTCGCGCTTAAAGGAAGAAATTTGCTGCACAGAAATAGGTTTAAACGCTTTGTTTCTGATATACTGACGAAGTTCGAGCGTATCGTTATCATACAACCTAACCTCTTTTGCTTGGATTAGAAATATTAATACCATCCAAGGCAACTGAAAAAGCAACACCCATGGTTCCCTCTCTTTTCCAACATAAAACCAAAGCACTAAAAACACTATCAAAACCATTAATACGATAATAAACGCCCACTCTTTTCGTGAAACAAAAATCTTATATTTTTTCATACGATTAAAATTATTTATTTTCAAATGTATCGTATGGAACTCGCTTTAATCATCTACATGTGTGAAAATGATTATCATGCTCGTTTCATAAAACGGTTTACGTATTGGCGATGGTGGGGCATTTGAAAAACTTCAGCCCAACATTTGCACAAATGCCTCATAGTATTACAAATGTTGAATTTATTACTGTCCGCCCCACTATTGCCAATACGATGTTAGCGGTTCGGGCTTTTGTCGTCATAGTTCAATTTTTAATTCTTGTGCTAAGTCTTTAACGTATTCTTTGTGTGAAGATTTAGCTGGTTGAATGTTGTGATAGTAATCTTTGAATAATTCTGAGCCTTTCACTTTGTCGTCAAACCATACAATTAACGCAATGTCCAACTTTGCTCTTGGTGTAGCGTCATAAGGTAGTTGTCCGTTATTTGAGATTATTTTTGCTTTTGTGTCTAAACCCCAAAACCATTCAAAAGCTTTTGTTTCAATTCCTTCAATAATTTCTTGTGTAATTTCCGTGTTGTCGTCCGTAATCGTCCACCAATGGTCTTGTCCTGTTAATAAAGTTCCGAGTCTGCTCCTGATTTGGCAGTCATATTCTTTGTAATACTTTTTGTCTTCTGTCGGAAATTGAAATTTGTAAAGACTTTCAATACAAACTCCAAGGTTAATAACAAACTTTCCATACAAATTTTCTCGTAGTCCCGGTATTTCATAACCTTGTCCAATCGGATATTGTCCGCTTTGAAAGTTTATCACTTGAATTATTCCATCGTCAAGTCGTCTGTTAAATGTCCTGCCGTTTTTCTTGAAGCCAAGTGGTTTGAGTTTGATAAATACGTCTTTTTCAACTATGTCAAGTTGAGTTTTAAAATCTGTCGGTGTTGCTGATTTTTCAGTTTCACTTTTAGATTTGTCTTGCCTTTTAAATATGTCGAAAAGTCCCAATTTTATTTTTCTTTTTGTTACGGAATGTCTGTTTAGCCTGACCGCTAACGTTTTCTTTGTTAAAGTTACCTATTGCAAAGGTACATGTTTTTTGTATAGAATGGCGCATTTTTGAAAAAATCGTAAATCGTAAATCTGATATCGTACATTCTTTATATCTTTGCAATTACAATGCAATACAACCTATTTTCATCCGATAGATTTTCTTTTTTCAGCCTCAGCAGCGGTAGTTGCGGTAATTGTTATTACCTTGGCAACAGCCACTACGGTATGCTTATCGATGCCGGATTGGGTCCGCGCGTCATCAAAAAACGCCTTGGCGAACACGGAATCGATTTCTCTACCATTTACGCTCTTCTCATCACGCACGACCATTACGACCATATAAAATCGGCCGCATATTTGGCCGAAAAGCTCAATATTCCGGTTTATACAACAGAAAAAGTGCATCGGGGCATTCGCAACTGTCCGTTAATAAAAAACACAATTAACGGCATAAACAAACGAATTATTGAGAAAGGAAAATCATTTCAAATTGAAGATTTTCGTATTACCGCATTCGATGTGCCTCACGATAGTAACGATAATGCCGGATATTTTTTTGAGTTTGGCAACCACAAAATGATGCTCGCTACCGATATTGGCATTACTACCGATGAAATTTCGGAATATGTGAAAAAAGCAAATCACATTGTCATCGAAAGCAATTACGATGAACAAATGCTACGCAACGGACGTTATCCGACACACCTGAAACGACGTATCACAAACGGAACGGGACACATTAGCAACAGCCAAACCGCACGATTTCTTGCAGAAAATTGTTCTGAGAAAACAAAAAATATATGGCTTTGTCATCTCAGTGGCGACAACAATAATCCCGAATTGGCTTATCAGACTGTAAAAAACGAACTTATCAACAGTGGAATTGAAGTAAATATTGACGTTTTCCGTAGAAATGTTTTATCTGCCAAAGTCGAATTATAAATAAAAACGAGTTAGTCATGTCATTAGCCCCTATCCTATTATTTACGTACAACCGCCCTCAGCACACACTACAAACGCTGAATGCCTTGCTCAACAACAAGCTCTGCGGCGAGAGCGAATTGTATGTTTTTTCTGATGGATATAAAAACAACTTCGACAAAGCGGAAGTAGAAAAAGTGCGGAAAATAATCCACAACATCAATGGATTTAAACAGATTCATATTGTTGAAAACAGAGACAACTGGGGATTGGCTAAAAATATTATCGAAGGTGTTACGCAAGTAATTAATAAACATGGAAAAGTAATTGTGCTGGAAGATGACTTGATAACTTCGCCGTGGTTCCTTACCTTTATGAACGAAGCGCTCGATGAGTTTGAACAAGAAGAAAAGATAGGACACATTCACGCTTTCTGTTATCCCGACTTGAATTTACCTGACGCATTTCTCATAAAATGGACAGGCAGCTGGGGCTGGGCTACTTGGCAACGTGCATGGAAATATTTTAATCCCGACGGAAAAGCTCTTTTGGATGAGTTGCAACGCAGAAGACTCACCAAAACCTTCGATTTCAACGGTAGTTATCGCTACACACGCATGCTTCGTCGGCAAACGAAGGGCTTCAATAACTCCTGGGCTATTCGATGGAATGCATCGCTTTTTCTCAACGATATACTCTCGCTCAATGCAGGCAAATCATTGGTGCAAAACATCGGATTCGATGGTACGGGTACCCACAGTGGCACGCAAGAGATCTACTCGACACCTCTTTACACGCAAAAGCTCTCCATTGATGTGTCGGAGGTTGAAGAAAACCCACAGGCACGCATTTCGTTTGAGAGATACTACATAAAAACTACCGGATTTTGGGCTAAAGTGAGAAGACGCATTCGCAAACATCTAAAAATATAACCCCGATGAACGTACTCATTGTAAGCACATCCGACATTCACGGCGGCGCTGCAATAGCCGCATTCCGATTAATGAACGCGCTCAATGCCAATGGTGTAAATGCCAAGATGATTGTGCGTGAAAAACTATCGGGGAGTGACACCGTATTTCAGGTTGGAAGTGAACACAAAAATAAATGGAACTTTTATTGGGAACGGGGAAAGATTTTTCTAAAAAACCGATTATCGAGAGAGAATTTATTCGATATTTCCATCGCCAATACAGGAATATCTATTACCTCACCACCCGAATTTACACAAGCCGATGTCATTCATTTACATTGGAATAATCAAGGGATGCTTTCTGTTGATGAAATCGGGAAAATTCTTGCCTCCGGCAAAAAGATAGTGTGGACGATGCACGATATGTGGGCATTTACAGGAATTTGCCACCACGCGGGTGTTTGCAAAAACTACGAAAAATCGTGCGGTTCGTGCCCCTATTTGGTTTCGGCTTCACAAAACGATTTGTCGCATCAAGTTTTTCTCAAAAAGCAAACTGCTTATAAAAACGGAAAAATTACCTTCGTCGCATGCAGCAATTGGCTCAAAAGCTTAGCCGAAAAAAGTCCGTTAACCAAAGAACATTCGGTCGTTACCATTCCCAACCCAATCGATACACGTATCTATTTCCCTAAAGACAAATCAGAAGTTCGAAAAAAAATGAACCTGCCCGACGATAAAAAAATCGTGCTTTTCGCCGCAGTAAAAACCTCCGATCCGCGAAAAGGAATGGAATATTTGGCAAAAGCAAGTGAAATAATGGCACAACATCCCAACAATGTGCTGTTTCTCATTGCCGGAAATAACGGCAAAGAACTCGAAAAACAACTTTCGCTGCCTGCCCACAGCCTCGGATTCATAGCTCCCGAAAATATGCTCGATGTATATAACGCTGCCGATGTGTTTGTTACGCCATCGTTGCAAGAGAATTTGCCCAATACCATTATGGAAGCGATGGCGTGCGGAACACCCTGCGTAGGCTTCGATATTGGAGGCATTCCCGAAATGATTTCACACGGAAAAAACGGATATGTGGCAACCTACAAAAGTGCTGAAGAGCTTGCCAACGGCTTGCTTTGGACACTCTACAAAGCCGACTCCGAAACGCTTTCGACAAACGCACGCGAGAAAGTGTTGTCGGAATATGCACAAGAGCATATCGCGAAAAGATATATAGAATTATACAATGCTTAAATTATCCGTCATAACTGTTACTTACAACGCCGAACGCACGCTGGAACGCACACTAAAAAGCGTACACGAGCAAACTTATCCGCACATTGAGCATGTGATTGTGGACGGAAAATCGAAAGATGGAACGGGGGATTTAATCCGCAAATACGAAAACGAAAATTTGCATTGGATAAGCGAACCCGACAAAGGTTTGTACGATGCCATGAACAAGGCGGCAACAATGGCTACGGGCGATTATCTCTGCTTTTTGAATGCGGGCGATACGTTTTTTGATGCACAAACGGTTGAAAAAATATTCCAATCCTTTTCTGAAAGCAAATTCCCCGATATTTTATATGGCGAAACAGCTATTGTAGATAACGATGGCAAGTTCTTACACATGCGTCGTTTGCAAGTTCCCGAAGTTCTCACATGGAAAAGCTTTAAACAAGGCATGTTGGTTTGTCATCAGGCATTTATCGTAAAACGATCGATTTTTGAGCCGTACGATTTACAGTATCGCTTTTCGTCCGATTTCGATTGGGCAGTACGGATGATGAAAAAAGTTACGCTTATTCACAACACGCGCCTCACGCTTATCAATTATCTCAATGAAGGAATGACCACCGCCAACCGAAAAGCCTCGTTGAAAGAACGTTACCGAATTATGGCAAAATATTACGGACAAGCTTCCACATTTATGCATCATATTTGGTTTGCGGTGAGAGCAGTTGTTAAATAGACGGAAAAGAATGTTTTTAATGGGAAAATAGTATCTTTGTAAAAAAAGAACAGATTATAATCATGTCAATCGTAATAGCAAAAATAGATACAAGTGGACCGACAGGACGTCGCATCCTGCGTAATCTAAAAAATCATCCCAAAGTAGCCAAACTTGAATATCCGATTCCCGAAGAATTGGAAGGAGAAAAGCTGTACACAGTGCAAGAGGCGTTTGCCGACTTACGTGAAAGAGTTGAGCAACATTATTCCAAGAAATGAAAAAATATCGGGTTGTCGTATCCGATAAAGCAAAATCAGACATTGATGATTTGTTTGATTTTATTGTAGCCGAATACAAAAGTATCCTAACAGCCATCGATATATTGATGGATTAGAGAACGCAATTCACTCTGTTTCTCGTTCCGCCGAAATATATCGGTTGCAAGAGAGTGGCTATTTTAAACAATTCGGGGATAATGTACGCTGTGTTAACTTTAAAAAAATGACCATCATCTACTCAATTTACTCCAATTTTGTTTATATACTAAGAATTGTTCCATCTGCTCTTATAATTGATTGACCAATATATGACCAAACGAAGAAAACTCAACGTTGAAGAACTCAATCGCATCAGTATCGAAGAATTTCAGGAAGCGAAAAAAATCCCTTTGGTGGTCGTGTTCGATAATGTGCGCAGCCAGAACAATATCGGTTCGGTTTTTCGCACGAGCGACGCGTTTCGGGTGCAAGAAATCATTCTTTGCGGAATCACTGCCACGCCACCCAATGTCGAAATCCACAAAACCGCTCTCGGCGCCGAAGATTCGATGAAATGGCGGTATTTCGAGGAAACTTTATCGGCGATTAAAGAATTGAAAGCCGAAGGCTACACTATTTTCTCCATCGAACAAACCGAAAACAGTATTTCGTTGGAAACCTTTCAATTCGACAAAAACAAAAAATATGTCATCGTTCTCGGTCACGAAGTGCACGGCGTGCAACAAACCGTAATTGACCACTCGGATGGATGTATCGAAATTCCGCAATACGGCACCAAGCATTCGCTCAATGTTTCGGTAACGGCGGGAATTGTGATTTGGGATTTTTTTA
The DNA here is from genome assembly GCA_030538215.1 of Bacteroidia bacterium. Taxonomy (GTDB): domain Bacteria; phylum Bacteroidota; class Bacteroidia; order Bacteroidales; family Dysgonomonadaceae; genus Petrimonas. The sequence continues at coordinate 71,818 of JAUNUM010000001.1, read as the reverse complement.
AAGGGTTGAAATAGAGGAAAAATAGTTTGAGAATTGAGGGAAATTTACTTACTTGCAAGGAAATTTAATATTTATGTAAATAAGTTGCGTAAAGCACTCCATGTTTGAGGAATATACGAAATTGAGTTGCGTATATTTATGCGCTGACAGCAATCGGGGGATATTTATCTAATAGTTAGAGTATTGGTGTGTTTTTTTATGGAGATATAAGAATGAAAATATGACAAACAAAAACAACGAAAAATTCAGATTTGCATGGCGCATTGTTGTCGCACACACGATTGCCTATTTTTGTGCAGGAATTTTTGCGCTTTTGGTAATGGACTATAAAATTTGGTTCACCGATGGCGCAATTTCAACATTTATGTTGCCGACCGACACACCAATTGTTGCACTTGGACCTGCATTACAAATTATTCGTGGACTTATTATGGCATTAGTGTTATTGCCTTTGCAAAAAGTATTTACAGAGGAAAAACACGGTTTTTTAAAGTTATGGCTTTTACTTTTAGGATTTTCGGTATTTTCTACTTTTGCGGCTGCGATGGGCTCAATTGAGGGATTTATTTATACAAATGTCCCGATTATTGAACAAATAATGGGCTATCCAGAAGCATTTGTGTGGAGCACACTATTTATCGGGATTTTGTGGGCATTTTATAAATTTGAAAAGAAAACAATCAATATATTAGCCATTGTTGTTTTTGTATTGGTTGTTTTTATGAGCATAATGGGATATTTAGAAGCATTAGGAAATTGTTGATAGTCAATGCGGTAGTTGGCGAAATTCCTGCTGCTAACACGGGCTTCAATGTCAGGCGGGGTGACATGAGATTTTGAAGTTTTGTAGCCCGAGTAACCGTTCGCTCAATGTTTCGGTTACGGCGGGAATTGTGATTTGGGATTTTTTTAAACAGCTGAAATAGACTTTATATTCCAATTTCAATATCTTCTGATATTCTTCCCAAGCATATGTCCGCCAATCACAAAAGCACCGCTTATGATGATGATATTTTTAAATATGTATTGTCCTTCAATGGTTAAGGCGTATGGAATAGCCGTAAATACTTCGTGCGGAAATATAAAAACAGGAAGGAATGTTCCGAGTATTTGAGTGAACAGCAAGATCAGTGTCAAACGCATAAACTTACCTGTAATGAGCCCCAAGCCTATAAGAACTTCCCAAACGGCAAGGCCGATAATAATGGTTTGAGGTGCGAAAATTCCAAATGTTGCGGTCTTTATGGTTCTTATAGCCAAATCTTGAGCCGGGCTTAAACCGGGAAAAAACTTCAGTATCCCGTACCAGAAAAATACAATCCCGATACTTATTCTTAAAAGTGCTACGCCATATCTTTGCATCCAAAGTATGCACGATTTTTCAAATTTTTCTATTGTGTTCATATTGAAATAATCTTTTGATAATTAATAAATCATTGCCATCAGAACGAATTTCCGATGCGTGAGATTTATAATTGAAGAGTTTAAAAAATGAGACGGCTGAAAATATAGACAAGCCTGTTATTTTAGCAGCCGAGTGAGAAAAGTATTGCAGAGCTGATACCTATACCACTTTAAACAATTGATATTCTCTTTTGTTTATAGAATAACGATGATGTTTAAAAAGCTTATAAGGGCTCAAAGTCCGTATTTTTTCATCTCCCTTTTCTTGTATCTCATTTCGTGTGTGTTGATGCCTTTTCAAAATTACGGGATGAGAGGTTATGTGGCTTTGCTTTTTGGCTGGCTGGGGGCGTTGGGATTTTTGAATATCTTTTTTGCCTGGCTGGCCAATGTCTTGTATATTATTGGTTTTTTTATAAAACACGGTAAGATTAAAATTATCCTTTCAGTTTTAACTGTCTTTTTTTCTTTGTTTGGCCTTTTTATATCCGAAATTCCTGAAAATACCAGCACCATTCCGGTGATCGTGGGAGCAGGCACATACATGTGGATAGCTGCTTTTACGACTATGTTGATAGGGAGTGTTATGAATTACCAAAAATGAAACGAACAGCTATTTACTACGATAATTGGTGCAAAAACTGTTCCCGTTTTATGAACTTTACTCACAAATCGGATTGGCTTAATCTTGTTTCAAGCAAAGAGTTGCGAAACGAAGATCATACAAAAAATGTGGAAGGACTCGATTTAGTTTTGGCAGAAAAGCAATTAGCATCCGTTTATAAAGGAAAATGGGAATACGGATACAATTCTCTTTATCGGGTTTTTGTACGAGTTCCGTTGTTTTGGTTATTTGTTCCCGCTTTTTGGTTATTGAAAATCACCCGACTGGGACAATATCTTTATATACAGCTGGCCGTGAACCGACAGATTATTCCAATACATTGTAGCGATAACGAATGCGAAGCATAAATTCATCGCTCGTGAGCCGTTCCGCGCCGTTCGGCTTTTACCATTTTGTAAAGCTGGTCGTTTGGACGGATTTTTTCGGGGGTTTTTATGGAAAAATTATCGCCTTTTACAGCTTCGGGAACTTGTTTTAAATCTACCCGAATATCTTCTGCCGTTAAGAAAATAGCGCCTGTTGTCGGACCCGTTATCAACAGTTCATCACCCGTTTTTATCGATTGTGTTTCTATCAGAAACTCCGTTACGCCGATGTTCCCAAAATGTTTAATGGCTTTTCCCACGTAAACCTTTCGTTTCGTGGCGCCGGAGCCGTATCGATGTGTCCATTCACCCAACCGTTGTCCCAGATAATATCCATCCCAAAATCCGCGATTAAAAACTGTTGCCAGCTTCTCGTTCCAGATATTGATTTTTTCTTCGGTAAACGTGTCATTGCAATAAGCTTCAGCGGCTTCCTTGTAACACGAAGTAACAAGTCGCACGTATTCCGGTCCGCGGGCACGCCCTTCTATTTTAAAAACTTTTACGCCCGCGTCCATCATCTTATTCATAAAATGGATGGTTTTCAAATCTTTGGGCGACATGATGTGTTCGTTGTCTATTTCCAGCTCAATCTCGCTGTCCTTGTCTTTCACGATATACCCGCGGCGACAAATCTGGTTGCAAGCCCCCCGATTTGCCGATAAATCTTTTTCGTGAAGGCTCAAATAACATTTTCCCGAAACTGCCATGCACAACGCGCCGTGGCAAAACATTTCAATGTGTATCAACTTGCCCGAAGGGCCTTTTATTTGCTGTTCAATAATATCTCGGTGAATGGATGCCACCTGATCGAGATTCAGTTCGCGCGCCAGCACCACCACGTCGGCAAATTGCGCGTAAAACTTCAGCGATTCCGTGTTGGTAATATTCAACTGCGTGGATAAATGCACTTCCACTCCGATGCTTCGGGCATACATCAGCACCGCCACATCGGCAGCAATAATTGCCGACAGATTGGCTTCCTTGGCTGCATTTACCACTTTTCGCATCAACTCCATATCGTTATCGTAGATAATGGTGTTGACGGTCAGGTAGCTTTTTATATTATTTTCTTTGCAGATTTGAGCGATGTTGTGCAAATCTTCTATCGTGAAATTGTTGGATGATTTGGCGCGCATGTTCAATCCTTCTATCCCGAAATAAATAGAGTCGGCACCGCCCTGAATGGCCGCCATCAGCGATTCGTAAGAACCGGCGGGCGACATTATTTCGTAATCGTGAATATTTTTCATTTTCAATTTTAGCAATTATTTCAACTGCAAAAGTACAAAAAAACACTTAGGATTGAAATCCACAATTTTTTAGTGGAACTTTTTGATGTTGAATTTGTTTATAAATGCACAAAACAACTATAAAAATAAGATTCGTAAAATTCAAAACAGTTTCTTGATATACAAGATATGAAGATCCGCCTTTTTCTGCTTTTATCGATTACTTTACTATTATCTTGCGGCAGTAAAAAAAATGCTCTGCCACCTGATACTACTTATACGCAAGATGAACAAGCAATGCTGTATGAATATCCTAAATTAAACGGATTTAACGCACAAGTAATAAAAGTTGATCCGCGTGAGGATGAGAATTTATTAAAAGTGCAAGTTGTGCCAGGCAAACAAATGGAAGTTGATTGCAACAGGCACGGGCTGCAAGGAAAATATGAACGTAAAATGCTTCCCAACGGAGAAACCTATTTTGTTTTTCTTTCCAAAGGAGAAGTTTTCTCTACTCGCATGGGTTGTCCTGATAACTCCAAAAGAATAGCCTTTGTTCCCGGTCCCACTATTTTTATCGCTTACAATAGCGCTCGCCCCTTTGTAGTATATACGCCAAATGGCATAGGACTTAAATACAGAATTTGGGAAGCGGACAAAAATATGTTTGATGTGAGCGATAAAATTGATGATGCGGTGAAAAATGATGCAACTCAGGCATTAAAAGATTTTCCGGAATCTCTTCCCGGATACGATAGGTATGTATTGCTGCTAACCCCCCTGTCTGAAAAACAAATGACAACCGATGAACTGAAAGTGGAAATTATACCCGGGAAAACAGAGAAAGTCGACTGTAATCAACACACCCTCAACGGGAATATTAAAACTGAAATCGTAAAAGGATTCGGGTATCAGTATTTGATCTTTGATTCTGATAGCAAGTACAGCTCCACCAGAATGGGCTGCCCTGATGATGCTGCCGAAAAATTTATTTACGGACAAACCCAAACGATTTCTTATAACAGCAATATGCCAACTGTTATTTTTGTTCCTAAAGGATTTCAGGTGAAATATAGGGTGTGGAAAAGCCCGGTGATAGCATTATAAGAAACTGGTTCGAATTTTTTATGTAATGTTTTTTAGTCATTTTTTGATGGATTTGGACTTTCTTTTATATCTTCTTGTGATTTTAATGATTTTATCGTATCTTTGCCGTCCGAAAAATAAATTTTCGATTTAAATCATTAATTATTAATTCATTTTAGTATGAACAATTACGAAACCGTTTTCATTTTGACTCCCGTTTTGTCTGATGCTCAGATGAAGGAAGCGGTTGAAAAATTCAAAAACCTCCTCATAGAGCAAGGGTCTGAAATTGTAAACGAAGAAAATTGGGGATTACGTAAGCTGGCTTACCCCATTGACAAAAAAACAACTGGCTTTTATACGTTTTTGGAATTCAAGGCCAATCCGTCAGTAGTTGACAGACTGGAGGTTAACTTCCGTCGCGATGAGCGTGTAATTCGTTTCCTGACTATCAAGCAAGATCATTTTGCATTTGAGTATGCCGAGAAAAGAAGAAACAACAAAGGCGGTAAAAAACAAGAAGCTCGCTCTCAGGAGCCAACAAAAGCAAACGCTAAAGTTGAAAAAGAAGTCGAATTAGAAGAAAAGGAGGATTAAAAGATGGCAAAACAATCAGAAATCAGGTATTTGACTCCCGTATCGGTAGATGTTAAAAAGAAGAAATATTGTCGTTTCAAAAAGAATGGAATCAAGTATATCGATTATAAAGATCCCGATTTTTTGAAAAAGTTTCTGAACGAGCAAGGGAAAATTCTTCCCCGCAGAATTACCGGCACATCGCTTAAGTTTCAACGTCGTATCGCGCAAGCAGTTAAAAGAGCTCGTCATATAGCTTTGCTCCCATACGTAACCGATTTAATGAAATAAAAAGAAGGAGGAAAAGTAATGGAAGTAATTTTGAAAGAAGATGTAGTAAACTTAGGCTACAAAGACGATATAGTAAACGTGAAAAAGGGATATGCCCGCAACTATCTTATTCCGCAAGGAAAAGCAATAATTGCTACCGATTCATCAAAGAAAGTGTTGGCTGAAAACCTGAAACAACGTGCTCACAAAATTGAGCAGATCAAAGCCGAAGCACAAGCGTTGGCCGATAAAATGGAAGGTGTTTCACTAACTATTGGTGCAAAAACCAGTTCCACAGGAACAATTTTCGGTTCGGTAACCAATATTCAGCTTGCTGATGCTTTGAAAGAAAAAGGCTTTGAGGTAGATAGAAAACTCATCGTTATCAAAGATCAGGTGAAAGAAGTAGGAAGCTACACAGCTGTTGCCAAACTTCATAAAGAGGTTTCGGTTGAAATCCCTTTTGAAGTGGTAGCAGAATAAAATATCTTGAGTTTATAAAAAAATCCCCGAAAGCAGTTGCTCTCGGGGATTTTTTGTTTGTTGTATGAAAAAGCAATGAATCGTTATTTTCCCAATATCTCCATCGTATCTTTAGCAATAGTTAATTCCTCATCAGTAGGGATGATTACCACTTTTACTTTGGACGTAGGCTTGCTGATTACCACCTCTTTTGCGCGAACCGATTTGTTTATTTCTTCGTCAAGTTCAATGCCCATATATTCCATGTTTTTACAAACAACACTTCGGGTAGTCCATTGATTTTCACCCACACCACCGGTAAATACCAAAATATCTACACCACCTAAAACCGCAGCGTATGAACCGATATATTTTTTAATACGATAATCATAGGTGTTCATTGCCAATATGGCTCTTGGATTATTTTCCGCAACTCCCGCTTCAATTTCACGCATATCCGATGATATACCGGAAATTCCCAATACTCCCGAAAACTTATTCAGCAAGGTAGAAATACCGGCGGGGCGCATATGCTCTTTTTCCATTATATAAGAAATTACTCCGGGATCCACATCTCCCGTTCGGGTGCCCATGATTAATCCTTCAACCGGTGTCATTCCCATACTTGTGTCAATAGATTTTCCATCTTTTATAGCAGTAATTGATCCGCCGTTCCCGATGTGCGCCGTAATAATTCGCTGCGATTCGTATGGAACATTCAAAAATTCGCAAGCACGTTTTGATACGTAACGGTGGCTTGTTCCGTGGAATCCGTAGCGGCGAATACCGTATTTTTCATAAAGCGAATAAGGTAAACCATACATATACGCATAATCCGGCATAGTTTGATGAAAAGCCGTATCGAAAACACTTACCTGTGGTATGTTCGGCAAGAGCTCTTGAATAGCGTAAATGCCTTTCAGATTGGGCGGATTGTGCAATGGAGCCAGCTCAATGCATTCCTCCAGCATATCAATAACTTCTTCTGTTATGAGTACGCTACTGTTAAAACGCTCTCCGCCATGTACTACACGATGCCCGATAGCATCTATCTCTTTCAGCGACTTAATACAACCATATTTTTCACTAAGCAGTATTCCCAGAATATATTCAATTCCGGCTCTATGTTCCAGAATTTCGCCTTCTAATTGTACCTTTTGCCCATCAGGAAGCGTGAATTTCAGGAATGATCCTTTCATCCCTATTTTCTCAATTCCGCCTTGCGCAATTATTTCCTGGCTTTCCATATTGAAAAGCTTATATTTAATGGATGAACTTCCGCAGTTTAATACTAATATCTTCATTTTTATTCTTTTATTTCAAGACGCAAGTGTTGCGCCTCCGGCAATTTTTCAATTAAACAACGATTTATTTTCTGAAATAATGTTATTATCTTCATCATATAAATAGAACCCTTTACCTGTACGTACTCCCAATTGGTTAGATCGATACAGTTTCCACAATAATGGATTGGGCTTGTAATGCTTTTCTCCAAAATCATTAAACATGGCTTCCATAAGGGTTACTAAGCGCTCTATACCTACAATATCCGCGATTCTGAAAATCCCATAACGCTGACCGTAAATAACCGTAAAGGTTTCCTCAATGCTTTGCATGTCACTTACTCCTTCGAGCAAAATCTGACAAGCTTCGTTAAGCATAATAGTTAGCATGCGTAAGCTGATATTTCCGTTGCTTTCGTTGATACGATGAGAACGATAATTGATAAGTTTAGCGAAGATTTCCATTTTATTGTACACTTTTTCCGATGTGTACATGCCCTTTACTATTTCTAGAATTCTGGCATCGGGATGCGAGACCGGAAAGTAAAGGCTCACGCAGCGATCTTTAATATCGAGATCGGCTGCCAGTTCACTAATGATAACGGTGGAGCCGTTTGTGGCTATAATAGCATCGGGTTCAAGTATTTCTTCTAACTTCTTGAAGATGCTTTTTCGCAAAGGAGTGCTTCTTCGTCCTGTTTCGGAAAATCGTGTACACTCAATAACCAGATCGCATCCTTTAAAATCATCATAATTGAGGGTGGGAGTTATTCGGTTCATTATTATTTTTTTCTCCGAATGTGTCAAACCCCAGTTGCTGATTTTTTGGTCCATCGTTTTATTCAACTCCTCAAGCACATAACCGATGCGCTCTTGCGACTCTTCCATAAAAACAACCTCCATCCCTGCCGATGCGGTAAGATTGATAATGGTTCGCCCTTCTTTTCCGGCTCCCACAACGCCAATTCTCGAAAATAGCGCTTTGTTCTCGTGGCTTATATTGAGGCCGTACTTTTCAATAGGTTCAATAATTAATTCACTCAT
>JAUNUM010000001.1:0-63461 GCA_030538215.1 Bacteroidia bacterium | reverse complement strand
TCGATTTTACTGCAATGGCCTGATTGGCGGTTATAGCTACCATTTTGTAAATGTCGTCAACCGAACAGCCACGAGACAAATCGTTTACGGGGGCTGCCATTCCTTGCAATATAGGACCAACGGCTTCGGCATTTCCCAATCGCTGAACAAGTTTGTAGCCAATGTTTCCAGCTTCTAATGTGGGGAAAACCAATACGTTGGCATGTCCGGCAACTAAGCTTTCGGGAGCTTTGCTTGTGGCTACAGATGCAACCAATGCTGCATCGGCTTGCAGTTCGCCATCGATAAGTAAGTTTGGTGCAATTTCTTTGGCAATGCGAGTGGCTTCTACAACTTTGTCAACCATCTCGTGCTGTGCGCTTCCTTTGGTTGAAAAACTCAACATGGCTACACGCGGTTCAACTCCAACAATGCCGCGTGCCGTTTGTGCCGATGCTATGGCGATTGATGCCAATTCTTGTGCATTGGGATTAGGCATTACGGCGCAATCGGCAAAAATAAGCGTACCATTTTCACCGTATTGAGATGTTTGTGTGAACATAATAAATGCACCGGATACTACATTTACACCCGGAGATGTTTTTATGATTTGTAGAGCGGGGCGAAGTACGTCGCCTGTGGTGTTTTGTGCACCGGCAATTTCACCATCGGCATCGCCGTTTTTAATCATCAGGCATGCTAAATAAAGCGGGTCTTCAACTAAAACGGCAGCTTTTTCGGGTGTCATTCCTTTTGATTTGCGTAACTCTACGAGTAAATCAATATAAGTTTGTTTTTTGTTGTGATTTTTCGGGTCAATAACAGTGGCTTTTCCGGTATGTTGAAGTTTCATTTCGTTAGCCACCGCTTTTATCTCTACCGGATTTCCGATAAGAATAATTTCAGCTATTCCGTCGCGAACAAGCTGATTGGCAGCTTGGAGTGTGCGTTTTTCCGTGCCTTCGGGCAGGACAATACGTTGTTTATCGGCTTTTGCACGCGCGATAATGTTGTCTAATAAGTTCATTATTTGAATAATATTTGGTTTTCCAATAATAATCGGGTTTCGATTTTCAATTTAAATGTATTTTTCACAAAAGTACTAAAAAAGTGCGAATAAGGTAGCAGAATGATAGGGAAAAGTATTGAATTTATTATTTGAATTTAATCTGTTTCTTCGAAATTGCAAAAAGAGTGTGTTTCTTCATGATATTTGAAATAAATGTTAGAAAAAACGCCAAAAAAGACACAAAAAGAAAGTGTATTCTCCTAAAAAAGCGAAAAAAAACAAAAAGAGTGTTTTTGTGTCATGGATTTTTCTTATTTTTTTTTATATTTGTAAATAGCTCGTAAGATTTATGAGTATTGATGAGATTAAGAAAACAGAAAAATAAATAATGAAGTACAAAAATTACACCTTACACAGTTACAAACAATTACCACAAATATCCAACTTATCATCCGAACAAATTGAAGCTATCCGAGTAGTAGGAAACGTTCTTCCTTTTAAGGCGAATAACTATGTTGTTGAACAGCTTATAGATTGGAGCAATGTTCCCAACGATCCTATTTTTACGCTCACATTTCCTCGAAGAGAAATGTTGTCTAAGTCGCACTATAATAAAGTATTAGTACTGCTGCGGACAGAGGAGGGGCCACAAGCTTCACAAACTTTTCAGGAAGAAATCAATAAAATAAGACTTAAGTTGAATCCGAATCCGGCAGGACAAGAATATAATATACCCTCGTTCGAAGGTAAAAAGCTGCATGGCATACAGCACAAATATCGTGAAACAGCGTTGTTTTTTCCCAGTCAGGGGCAAACGTGTCACGCGTATTGTACATTTTGCTTCCGCTGGCCGCAGTTTACCGGTTTAAAAGATTTGAGGTTTGCGATGAAAGAAGCTGATTTGCTGCATCGATACTTACTTAAGAATAAAAAAGTTACCGATGTGCTTTTTACCGGTGGAGATCCGTTAACAACAAAAGCAAGAGTTTTGGCAAACTATATTGAACCACTGTTGTCGAAAGAATTTGATCATATCCAGAATATCAGAATCGGCTCCAAGGTTTTGGCTTATTGGCCATATCGCTTTCTGACGGATCAGGATGCGGATGAACTTCTCGCTTTATTCGAAAAAGTTCATAAGGCGGGCAAGCATTTGGCGCTTCAAACGCATTTTAATCATCCGGCTGAACTTTCCACCGATGCTGTGAAGCAGGCCATTGACCGTATTCGAAATACGGGAGCACAGATGCGAACACAATCGCCGTTGATGCGGAATATTAATGATAAACCCGAAATTTGGTCAACAATGTGGAAAGAGCAAGTTCGTCTCGGATTGATTCCTTATTATATGTTCGTAGCCCGTGATACCGGCTCAAAAGCGTTTTTTGAGTTACCGCTTGTTAAGGCATGGAATATTTTTAGAAAAGCTTATGCTAACGTAAGTGGTATTGCACGCACGGTAAGAGGTCCAAGCATGAGTTGTAGTCCTGGAAAAGTGCAAGTGTTGGGCGTATCGGAAGTGAAGGGCGAAAAAGTGTTTGTATTGCGATTTCTGCAATGTCGCAATCCCAATTTGGTAGATATACCGTTCTTTGCTGAATATAGTGCAACCGCCACTTGGTTAGATGAACTAAAACCGGCTTTTGGAGAGGAGGAGTTTTTCTTTGAGAAAGATAATTTACTGGGAAAAGCTTATAAAGAAGATGAGTTTATGTGGGAGTGATAGAAATTGCTTTTTAGATTAACGGAAAGGAAAAATCTTCACATGTACTGTAATTTCAAAAGTTATTTGTGTAGAGTAATTAAGAAAATTAATACTTAGAAATTGTTTTGAATCCGTCAAAACAATTTCTAAGTATTTATGGTAATAACACGAAACCCAATCTTTTTTCAACAAAAAACATAACGTTTTATTTAATTAACATAGAATTAAAGGAATTATTGCTTATTTTGTCATTTCATTTAGGAAAAGAATTAATGGGCAAAATTATTGCATTAGCAAATCAAAAAGGTGGAGTGGGAAAAACCACTACCACTATTAATTTAGCGGCATCTTTAGCTGCTTTAGAAAAAAAAGTACTTGTTGTGGATGCAGATCCGCAAGCGAATGCTTCATCAGGATTGGGTGTTGATATCAGAACACTGAAATTTACCATTTACGAGGGGCTTATAGATAAATGTAAACCGGCCGATACGGTTATGAAAACGCCTTTCGAAAATATCGATATCATCCCGTCACATATCAATTTGGTAGGAGCCGAGTTGGAAATGGTGCAGATGGATAATCGTGAAAAGCGCTTGCGCGATTTGTTAAATCCGTTGCGAGAGAACTACGATTACATTCTTATCGATTGTTCTCCATCGCTTGGAATTATCACCGTGAATGCTTTAACTGCTTCCGACTCAGTTATTATTCCGGTTCAATGCGAGTATTTTGCTCTCGAAGGATTAAGTAAGCTACTGAATACCATTAAAATTATTAAATCGAAACTGAATACAAGCCTTGAAATTGAAGGTTTTGCACTCACCATGTACGATACTCGCCTGCGTTTACATAATCAGATTTACGAAGAAGTAAAGAGCCATTTTAAAGAGCTGGTATTCAATACGGTTATTCAGCGAAATATTACGCTTAGCGAATCGCAGAGTCACGCCAAACCCGCACTTATGTACGATGCCGGATCGCGTGGCGCCATAAATCATATGCAATTAGCTCAGGAAATAATAGAAAAAAATGCTTAACTTTGGCGTTTTAGAAAGATAACACACCGTACTTATCCTGTTATCTAACATTCGATATTTAAAAAAATATGGCAAAAAAGAACGCACTTGGAAGAGGTTTAGATGCGCTTATTACTTATAATGAGGGCGAAACTCAAGGTTCTACATCTATTAGCGAGGTAGAGCTTTCGAAAATATTTGCTAATCCTGACCAACCGCGCCGTGTTTTCGACGAAGAATCACTGGAAGAGTTGGCTATATCCATTCGCAAAATTGGCCTTATTCAGCCAATAACACTGCGTCGTGAAGGAGATGATTCTTATCAGATTATTGCCGGAGAACGCCGTTACAGAGCTTCTCTAAAGGCTGGCTTAACTTCAGTTCCGGCTTATATAAAAGCTGCCGATGACAATGAACTGATGGAAATGGCTTTAGTGGAAAATATTCAGCGCGAAGACCTTAACTCCATTGAAATTGCTTTGGCATACCAAAATCTTATCGATTCGCTTTCGCTTACTCAAGAGCAACTCAGCGAAAGAGTAGGGAAAAAACGTACAACCATTACCAATTATCTGCGATTGTTGAAACTGCCGGCCGAAGTGCAAATGGGAGTGAAAGACAAAAAGATAGATATGGGGCACGCACGTGCGTTGGTTACAATGAACGATCCGGTGGCACAACTTTCGCTGTACAATCTTATTTTGGAAGATGGATTATCGGTTCGACGCGTAGAAACGATCGTGCGTGAATACTCTGATGGAAAACCGTTTGACGAAAAATTGATCAAGAAAGAAAGTAAAAAACAGAGCACAAGTCCAAAAAAATCGCTTACTGATGATTTTGAAGCACTGAAACAGCATTTATCCAATTATTTTAAGACCGATGTTCAATTCAACTACACCAAAAGCGGAAGAGGAAGAATAACTATTCCGTTTTCATCTACCGAAGATTTGGAGCGAATTATCGGGATATTTGATACAATGAAGAAATAATATTTATGCTGAGATACCGGAACATTGTTTGTCTATTGCTCATAAGTATCGCTTTACCATTAACGGCGCAGCAGAACATAGTTCCACAGCACCCCGACTCCATAAAAATAAATATAGATTCAACGGTCGTGCTACAAACGGATTCCATAAAAAATGAAGCGGAAAATATTATTTTACCCAAATCATCCGACTCTGTGCTGAACGTATTACCTCCAAAAATATTAACCGTAGAGAAGAAGAGTTTTAAACCCGATCCGAAGAAAGCAATTCTTTATTCGGCTATTTTCCCGGGACTGGGACAAATATACAACCGAAAATACTGGAAATTACCTATACTTTATGGTGGATTTATAGGATTTACTTATGCCATAACCTGGAATAACAGCCACTATCAGGATTATTTTGAGGGACAAAAAGCAATATTGGACGATAATCCGGACAACGATCATGTTTGGCATAGATTGCTTCCTTATAGCATGAACCCTGCAACAGCCGATACAAAATGGTTTGCAGGAGTATTGAAAGACAAAAAAAATTACTTTCGATATTATCGAGATTTAAGTATTATTTTAACCGTAGCGTGGTACGGACTTGGAATTATAGATGCTTATGTGGATGCACAATTATTTGAGTTTGATGTAAGTCCCAATTTATCGATGCGTGTGGAACCGGTAATTTTAAAAAAAACAGATTCGGATTACCTTGCAAACTCTTACGGATTTAGATGTAGTTTTAGTTTTTAACTCACAAATAGGAAGTTCTTCGAGAATTTCCCTGAAATAGAACGAATGAAAAAAACTTTTTTGATCCTGTTTTCGTGTGCAATGATAAGTGTAACAAGCACTTTTGCACAGGAAAATTCGCAACAAAACAAAGACAACATTCAGGATAACTCCATTGTTGCACCCGAAAGCCTTAATAAGCAATTGGCTACTCTATTACACGAGTGGCAGATCGATTTTTCTAGATCGAATGACAAATGCAGGCAAGGTTCTAACGTGTTGTTTCACGATAGTATTTATGCCAAGCGCCTTTACGACATCCCTACGGAAATGGAGTTATCATTTAATCAGGTAGTAAAGCAATATATTGAGATGTATGCCAATCGCCGTCGCGATATGGTAGGATATATGCTCACTATCGGTAATTATTATTTTCCGATGTTCGAAGAAGCGCTTGACAAGCATGGATTACCGTTGGAACTGAAATATTTGCCGGTGATTGAGTCGGCGCTTAATCCTGTAGCTGTTTCAAGAGTTGGAGCAACCGGATTGTGGCAGTTTATGCTCAGAACAGGACGAGGATATGGTCTTCAGGTAAATAGCCTTGTTGATGAACGTCGTGATCCGCACAAATCAACCGAAGCTGCAGTACGATATTTAAGAGATTTGTATGCGATTTATGGTGACTGGAACTTGGTTATTGCTGCTTACAACTGCGGGCCGGGTAACGTAAACAAAGCCATTACCCGAAGCGGTGGGAAACGAGATTATTGGCAAATATATTATAATTTACCGCGCGAAACACGGGGTTATGTTCCTGCTTTTATCGCGGCTAATTACATTATGAATTTCTACGATAAACACAATATTTGTCCTGTAGAATCATTTCAAGGCATGGCCGCACTTGATACGGTACATGTTAATAATCAAATGCACTTTAACCAGATAGCTGAGGTTTTAAACATTCCTTTGAGCGATATTCGCCGATGGAATCCACAATTTAAGAAAGACGTGGTTCCAGGCAATTATCAGGATTATGCGCTTGTATTGCCCACCAATAAAGTTTATGCATTTTTAGAGAAAAAAAATGAAATAACAAATTATCGCAAAAATGATTTTATCACACATCGTGAAAATACGGATCGATATTTGGTTTCGACCGGAAGTTCGGTGTCCGGCGGTGGAGCAGATGTTTATTACAGGGTGAAAAGAGGTGATAATCTCTCGAAGATTGCATCTAAAAATAGAATAACAGTTAAACAATTAATGGCGTGGAATAACTTGCGATCAACCAAGATTTCCGTAGGAAAGAGTCTTATTGTTGGGAGAAGAGCAGTTACACGGTCAACTACGCCATCTCAAACCGACAAAGCACCCGTGGCGGAGCAAACAGGAAATTCGGAGATTGTTACGAAGACAACGAACGAATATTATCGGGTTCGAAGCGGCGATAATTTGGGTAAAATAGCTCAAAAAAATAAGGTAACAGTGGCTCAACTGAAATCGTGGAACGGGTTGAAATCGGACAAGATTTCTGTTGGAAAAAGATTAGTTGTTCGTAAGAATACCATTAAAGTTGAACAACCCAAACCTGTGCAAGAAGTGGCTGAAACCACTACCCAAGCCAAAGAAAATTCCAGTATTATATCCAATTATCTGAAAGAGCAGCTCGAAGAGACTGGCTCGGATGATACGGAAACCAATGTTTTAACTGAAACGGAATAAGTGAATATTGCGCGGCGTTTTTTTATTATTAAATTAAATATATCAGCATTATGAATCTGCTTGAACAACTGAAAACTTATACTTTGGTAGTTGCTGATACGGGTGATTTCTCATCGATAGAAGCTTATCAGCCTGTGGATGCTACTACAAATCCATCGTTAATCTATGCGGCATCGCAAGAGGTTAAATATAAACATCTGATTGACGATGCTATTGATTTTGCAAGAAAAACATCATCAGATAAATCGGAGCAGCTATCCAAAGCGATGGATAAATTAGCCGTAAATTTTGGATTGGAAATTTTGAAAATAGTTCCGGGGAGGGTTTCAACAGAAGTAGATGCCCGATTGTCTTTCGATGCGGAAGCAACTGTTGCCAAGGCTCGTGAAATTATTGGGCTGTACGAATCGGCCGGAATTTCTCGTGAAAGAGTGCTGATAAAAATTGCTTCCACGTGGGAGGGAATAAAGGCGGCTGAAATTGTGGAGAAAGAAGGAATACGTTGTAATTTGACGTTGCTTTTCTCGCAAGTGCAAGCCATTGCTTGTGCCGAAGCGGGTGTTCGATTGATTTCTCCGTTTGTGGGAAGAATTCTCGACTGGTACAAAAAAGACAGGGGAGTATCCGATATTCCGGCTGTAGAAGATCCCGGAGTGACATCGGTAACCAATATTTTTAATTACTACAAGAAATTTGGTTATCCAACTCAGGTGATGGGTGCAAGTTTTCGTAATATCGGCGAAATTTGTGAGTTGGCGGGCAGTGATTTGCTTACTATTTCTCCATCGTTGTTGAAAGAGCTGGAAGCAACCGAAGGCACATTAACTAAAAAACTGGATACCGATAGAGCCCGCAAAATGGATATTGAAAAAATCACCGTTGACGAAAAAACTTTCCGATGGATGATGAATGAAGATGCCATGGCTACCGAAAAACTAGCCGAAGGTATTCGCAACTTTACCAAAGATTTGATTAAATTGGAAAAACAGATTGAAAAACTACTGTGATGCAAAACAGTTTCTGATTTTCGAGCAAAAATAATAAGGGCGCTACTTCATGTGGCGCCCTTATTGACTATTAGATATCGATAAAGATTATCAGTGTTTTACACGTTCAACGATACACGTTTGAAAATGTTTACAGTTAAGTCTTTATCGTTTTGTTTTAGGAATTGCTCAATAGTAATCTTTCCGTCTTTTACATACTCTTGTTGTAATAGAGTAGATTCTTTGTAGAATTTCTGCAAAGCGCCTTCGGCGATTCTGTCTAACAAGTTTTCAGGTTTTCCTGCTTCACGTGCTTTTTCGCGAGCAATTTCCAGTTCTTTTTCTTTTACGTCTGCCGGAATACTATCGGGAGTAACCGAAATCGGGTTCATGGCTGCTACTTGCATAGCCACGTCTTTTGCCACGTTTTCAGATACTTCTTTGTTGAAACCGACAATAGTAGCCAATTTATTACCCATGTGGATATACGAAACTACTGATGGAGCGGAAATATGTTCGAAATAACCTAATTCCATTTTTTCTCCGGTAGCGCCAATTTTATCCATAATTAACTGCTGAACGGTTCCGTTGGAAAGCTTTACTTTCAGCAAGTCGTCTAATGTTTCGGGTTTATGTTCGATAGCTGCGTCTAATATTTGTTGAGTCAATGCAATGAATTCTTCGTTTTTAGCAACAAAGTCGGTTTCGCATTGCAACGCTACTACCGCAGCGTAGTTTCCTTGTGTTTTTGCAAGTACACAACCTTCGCTTGCTTCACGATCTTCGCGTTTGGCGGCAACAGCCTGTCCTTTTTTGCGAATTATCTCTACAGCTTTATCGAAGTCGCCGTTCGCTTCGTTTAGTGCACTTTTGCAATCCATCATTCCCGCACCTGTCATCTTGCGTAAATGTTGGATATCTGCCATTGTAACTGCCATTTTTCCTATGTTTTATTAATTGTTTTCTTTTTTTAGATATCAGACCGCTTTGCTGTCAGATTTCAGAAGTTAGACGGTGCACGCACCGTCTCTACAAATTCTGATATCTTTTGTCTGATATCTGTTTATATTTATTCTTCGTCAACGTCTTTAGCGTATTTGCTTACAACAGATGCATTTATAGCATCTTTGTCTTCTTTCTTAACACGCTCTTTTTTAGCCACTTTCGATTTTCTTTCTCTACGTGGAGTTGCACCTTCTTCTTCCTGATCCTCTGCCGCATTAGCATCAGCTTTTTCAATTTTACGCTCTTCCAAGCCTTCTTTTATTGCTTCGCAAAGATATCCAAGAATCATGTCTATGGCTTTTGCTGCATCGTCGTTTGCAGGGATTACAAAATCGATATCGTGGGGATCGGAGTTAGTATCAACAATACCAAACACGGGAATACCAAGTTTGTTGGCTTCTTTTACTGCGATATGTTCTTTCATCACATCCACAACAAAAATTGCCGAAGGCAAACGGGTAAGGTCTTGAATTGAACCGAGCATTTTTTCGAGTTTCGCACGCTGGCGAGTGATTTGTAGTTTTTCACGTTTCGACAACGTGTCAAACGTACCGTCTTTAATCATTTTATCGATATTGCTCATTTTCTTCACCGCTTTGCGAATGGTGGGGAAGTTGGTAAGCATACCGCCTGGCCAACGTTCGATAACGTAGGGCATGTTGATGTTTAGCGCTTTTTCTTCAATAACGGGTTTTGCCTGTTTTTTGGTAGCAACAAAAAGTACTTTTTTGCCCGATTTGGCAATTTGTTTCAATGCTGCTCCGGCTTCTTCGGCTTTTGCAATCGTTTTGTAGAGGTCGATAATATGAATGCCGTTACGCTCCATAAAAATGTAGGGAGCCATTGCGGGATTCCATTTCCTTTTCAGGTGGCCGAAGTGTGCTCCGGCTTCGAGTAGTTGGTCAAATTCTAATTTTGCCATTGTTTGTTTTAAATTTTTATTCGTTTACATTCTTTTTCTTAGTCGAATTGTAAGGTAGGTTATCGATACTTTTTTCTCAATAATATCCTCACAATTTAGATACTAAACGTCACTAAGTGGAACCGAACTTATGCGGCTCTTATATATTTTTCCGGCAAAAAAACCGGAGAATATATCCAAAAATTAACGTTTCGAGAACTGGAATCTCTTTCTTGCTCCGGGACGACCTGGCTTTTTACGTTCAACAACGCGAGGATCGCGAGTCATAAAGCCTTCGGCTCTTAAAGCAGATTTGTCTTCGGGGTTTAATTTTACCAATGCGCGAGCAATTGCCAGTCTGGCAGCTTCGGATTGTCCTTTATAACCACCGCCGTGCAGATTGATTTTGATATCGTATTTTTCAGTTACGTTGAGCTTGTTCAACGGTTGTTTTACGATAAACTGCAGAATGGATGAAGGGAAATAATTTTCGAGTTCGCGTTTGTTGATAACGATCTTGCCCGAACCTTCGCTCATAAATACACGAGCTACAGCGGCTTTGCGTCTTCCAATTGAATTTATTACGTCCATCTTATTATTTGAGTGTATTAATATCTATTTGTTTTGGTTTTTGAGCTTGATGCGGATGTTCGTTTCCGGCATACACGTAAAGATTATTTAGAATGGCATCGCCAAGTTTATTTTTTGGCAACATGCCTTTCACCACTTTGCGGAAAAGCCTGTCGGGGCTTTTTTTCATTAAATCGGCAGGAGTAGATTGTTTTTGTCCGCCCGGATAACCCGAGTGGCGGTAATAAACTCTGTCTGTCCATTTATTGCCCGTAAGTTCAACTTTGTCGGCATTCACGATAATTACGTTATCGCCACAATCCACGTGCGGAGTAAAGCTTGGTTTATATTTACCTCTTAGCAATTTTGCCACTTTAGAACTGATTCGTCCCAAAGATTGACCGCTTGCATCAACCAAAACCCATTCTTTCTGAGCCGTTTCTTTGTTAACGGAGATGGTTTTATAACTTAAAGTGTTCACTTTTTTTAGTTTTTAAATCGTTTAATAAAATTTTAAGTTTAGACTTTCGCTCCCCGTTTTGTCTGGCTAAGGGACTAAATGGCAAATAAAAAGCTATAAATCAAACTCTTAAATAGATAATTTTAATAATCGGACTGCAAAGTTACAATATTTCAAGTAATTAACAAAGAGTTTTTAGACGAAAATAATTAAGGTTATGCTAATTTTTCTATGTTGACCTAATATTAAAATCTTGCTTCTATCGTAAAAAGATGATTTAACGATAAACGATATGAATTTCAATGGAAAACTTCTTGAAGTCAGGTTGTTTGTTGGAGTAGTTATAGCCGAATTGAAAAATGCAAATTTAAGCTCAATTTATATTTTATTGATACTGATATTTTTGAGAAATCTATTTTTTTGCGGAAAGAACCGACAGGATTTACTTCTTCCCCGATTGCATAAATAACTTCTCTTGTAGTTCTTTTATGCGCTTGAGGCTATTGATATAATGAAAAAATCTCATATCTATTTTTTCGCTTTCGGCGAGAGAAGAGTTATTGACATCAATATCTTTAGGAGCAGTTTTTAGAAAACGTTCATAGTAGATAATGGCATTTTTATAATCTTTCATCGTGTCATAGGCATGAGCGATGCTGTACAGCAGGTTATGCATATCGGATTGACGTTTGTAAGCTGACAGATAATATCCTATTGCCTTTGGGTTGTTCGACTGTTGGTAAGTTTCAGCCATCGAAATATCGAAACCGAATAGTTTTTCAGATGTTTCATTTATCATATCTATTCCTTCTTGCAGCACTTCTACCGATTTTTTTTGGTTTTTTACCTTTCCAAGTGCAGTTCCATAGTAGTAATACATATTCACATCTTTGTTTTTCCGAATACGGTTGTAAGCCATATCGAGCCATTTTATGGCTTCGTAATACCAGTTTTTGGCGTAATTGCTCATTCCCAAGAAATAGGTGGTAGTATATGAACTGTCGCCCAGCTCCACGTTCGCTTTTAATCGCTCAATTGCTTTATCGAAATTTCCGCTCGAATAATTTGCCATTCCGTTCATCTGTCCAATAGAGATTTGATTGGGATTTATTTCGTTCAAATACTTTTCGGTCATGGTTGCCACTGTATCATAACCCTCTTCTTGCATGGCGTAAAAGTATTCACAAATTCGATTGAGTGAAATATGATCTGATGGATTTTTTTCGTAGGCTTTCGTGTAATAATAGTTTGCCCAAATAGGGTCGCTCAGATTTTGAAATGCATCGCCCGTCATTCGAAGAAGTAGTGGAATGGAATCGGTTTGAAAGACCGTTTGAGCACTCTCAATAGTTTTTTGCCAATTGGTATTTCTATAATAAGCCATCGCTTTTTTTGTTTGTAGAAACAGATTGTTGGGCGATAAACTGTCGGCTTTTATCCAGTATTGCAGCGCCTGTTCTGTGTTGCCTGCTTGAGACGCACATTCGGCAGTAGCAGTTATGAGATCAATATCATCGGGATTGATTTGTAAAAGCTGCTGGTAAATGATGAATGCATTGGTAAAGTTGTACAGTTTTTCATAACTTTCTGCTTTAAGTAACAAATTTTCGATAGTTTCGGGTTGATTTTCGAGCGATTCAATGACTTCCTTATAGCGAAATTGCTGCATTAAATCATGTGCCGTAGGCGTTTGTGCCGACACGGAAACTGACATAATCATCAAAACAACTGAAATTGTGAACTTGGTTCTCATAAGCAATGTTTTAAGTGGTAAAACCGGAGAAAGCTACTCTGCATACTTTCTCCGATTTTTGAGAATTGATTAACAAAAGATTGGGTTATCTTTCTTTTTTCTATAAGCCATTATCATCAATGCTTTTTTGTAATTTGTCTATTGATGATGTTGATTTTTTTGAGTTATTTTTGTAATTTAAAAACTACAGACAATGTAAATCTTACCCTTACCACCTGCCCTCTTTGCATACCCGGCTTCCAATTGGGCATTGCTTGGATAACTCTAATGGCTTCAGCATCAAGTAATGGATTTGTGCCGCGAACAACGGTAATATCGGTAAGACTGCCATCTTTATCTACTATGAAGTTAACAATTACACGCCCTTGAATCCTCTTCTCCTTCGCTTCCGCCGGATATTTTATATTGTCGTTTAAGAATCTCATCATTGCTGCATTGCCTTCGGGAAATTCGGGCTGTTTTTCCACTACTATAAAAACTTCATTTGTATTCTTTAGCTCTTCGGCAGTTTTCCCATGGGCAGGAGATGGTGGAGGTGGTGAAGGCGCTACCGAGGTTTTTTTATCGTGAGGAAGTGGTGGTGGAGGAGGTGGCGGTGGCACCAAAGTATTTTGTCCGTCTGATTGTAACCGGAATACCACCGGAAACGTGAATCTTACGCGAACATTCTCTCCGCTTTGCTTTCCTGGTTTCCAATTCGGCATCAATTTAAGCACTCGGATAGCTTCGGCATCTAACAACGGATCAACACCGCGAACGACTTGGATATCGGACAGGCTGCCATCTTTTTCCACTACAAAATTGGCAATAACCCGTCCTTGAATCTTCTTTTCTTGAGCTTCTACCGGATATTTTATATTGTCGCCCAGAAACTTCATCATTGCTGCGTTACCTTCAGGGTAAGTTGGCTGCTCTTCTACAACTACATAAACTTCGCCTTTGGGTTCTTCTGCCGATACTTCAGGTGAAGCGTCCGAAGTATCGGGTAGAGAACTTATTGTTTCGGTAGTTGTATTTTCATCATTTTTCTTTTCTTTGCTCAAACAACTGTTCAAAGTTATCAGCAAAAACGTGAGAGGGACTACCAGCAGATACTTTGCCAGTTTCATAGCTGGTGATTTGGTTTTGTTCATCATCATAATTCGTTTTTTTAATTGTGATACATTAAAATTATTTCCTATCTGAACTGCAGTTTTGTGATAAGTTAATTTAAGAAGGTGATACTGATACTCCTTGCTGTTGATGCCGTGAAGCAATACATCATTATCGGCAAGATATTCCAAGTTTATGGTAATTTCACGCTTTATGAGCCACACCGCCGGATTCCACCAAAAGAGGATGCAAAGTAATTCCGACAAAATAATATCTACGGAATGCCATTGTCGGGCGTGAGTATATTCGTGAAAAAGAATTTGTTGTAACTCCTCTTCGGAATACGATTCCGTATGGAGGAAAATCCATTGGAAGAACGAGAAAGGAGTTATGTCATCAGAGAGGTTGTATATGTAGTATCCAGAAACGATTTTCTTTTCACTTCGATAACGAATTCGCAAAATAGAGATTACCTGCCACAAAAAACGGATGGTAAAAAACAATGTTCCTAATATCAGAATACTAATACCGATAGTTTTCCAGGGAATAGAAAAACCAGAAACACTTTCTTCTGCAATGAGAATCGCGGTGGGTTTATCTATAAGAATGGAAGCTTCAACCGCTGTGCGAGATGTGGGGAAAGTGAATAATTCGCCCAAAGCATTAATGCTGAAAAATGGATAGATAAGTGTAAATACAATTGCTGATAACAGATAGATTCGCCGAAACCGGATGAAAGTGTCATGACGAAAAACTGTAATATACAGCAGGTAAAAAAGCAGCAAAGCAACATTTACCTTGGCAATATATATAAATAGTTGTATTTCCATAATCAATTGTAATTCAATAGTTATTCGGTAGTAATTCAGTTGTAATTCGATGGAAATTCGGTTGTTTAGTTGAGCATATCAACGCCACAACTAATTACTAATAAAACTACGCGAAGCGAAACAACGTTCGCCCTTAGGCAATTACCATTGAATAACGCTGCAGGCATTTACTTTTGTTTTTTCTCTATCAGGCGAATAATTTCTTCCAACTCTTCGGTTGAAATTTTATGTTCTTTGGCAAAAAACGATACCAGTTCTTTGTACGAGTTATCGAAATAACTTTTTACTACTCCCGAAAGGAAATGTCTTTTGTACGATGCTTCCGATATTCTTGGCGTGAAAACTTTCATATTTCCCGAACGGGATTTATTCAGGTATCCTTTGTTTTCGAGATTATTGAATACTGATGCCACGGTGGTGTAGGGCAATTTGGGCTCTTCTAATTTGTCGTGAACATCTTTTATGGCACACTCTCCAATTTGCCACACATGAAGCATAATGTTTTCCTCCTGAGGTGTTAATCTTTCCATATCTTTTCCATTAATTAGTTACTACGATACAAAAGTACGAAATATTCGTAACATGCAATAGATTTATCCTTTTTTTATAGTTAAAAAAATAAAAATCCTGATAAAAGTTCATTTATCAGGATTTTATAAGATTTAAAAATTGATTGTTACTTTGGATTTACTCTGAAAGTTTCATCTCCGCTGGCGAAAAATTTCACAATTTGTTCTGCTGCGGCAAGTCCCGCGTTTACGTTGGCTTCGCCGGTTTGAGCCCCGCATTTTTTTGCAGAAGCCAAATAACGGTTGCCGAATTTTTCAACCATTGTATCGTGATTGTTGGGCTTAATATCGGTTGCATATTTGAACTTAGGACGTTCTTCCATAATGCGTACCATATCGGCTTCGTTTGCCACTTCTTTGCGAGCGGTGTTAATAACAATACCGTTTTGAGGCAATTTGCTCAACAGTTCGTAGTTGATGCTGCCCTTTGTTTGGTCGTTTGCCGGCATGTGAAGCGATACGATTTCGCTTTTTTCATACAGTTCTTCGGGTGATTTTACTCCCGTTACGTTAAATTCTTTTCCAATTTCGGGATTACGAGCAAGAGATGGAGAATAAGCAAAAACTTCCATTCCAAAGCCGTTGGCGATTTGTGCCACTAATTTTCCGATATATCCGAAAGCGTGAAGGCCTAATTTTTTACCTCTCAGCTCTGATCCGGAAGCTCCATCAAATCCTGAGCGAACAAGATTCAATAACATTCCGAATACAAGTTCGGCTACAGCGTTAGAGTTTTGTCCCGGGGTGTTCATCACGCAAACACCGTTGGCTGTTGCTGCTTGCAAATCAACATTGTCGTATCCGGCGCCAGCGCGAACCACTATTTTTAGGTTTTTGGCGGCATCCAATACTTCTTTATCAACAATATCGCTACGTACGATCATAGCATCGGCATTTGCAACAGCATTCAGAAGGTCTTTTTTATCGGTGTATTTTTCTAATAATAGAGTTTCGTGTCCCGCGTTTTCAATAATTTCCCGTATTTGCTTTACGGCTGCGGGAGCAAAAGGTTTTTCGGTTGCAATTAAAAATTTCATAATAATTTGTGGTTTAAATAAGTGTGTGATTCAAAATAAATAGGCGCAGAGCGTTGAGCACAGGGCGCTGAGTTTTACGTGGGAATAATGAAAATACGAAATGAACTTTACCTTATTTATTATTTTTGATAAATTCCAATATTTCTATTTCCCTGCTCAAAGCTCTATGCTCTACGCCAACGCGTAATTAACGGCTTCTTTCGAATTCTTTCATGCAGTCAACCAACGCTTGTACGCCTGATTTCGGCATTGCGTTGTAAATTGAAGCACGGAATCCGCCGATTGAACGGTGTCCTTTTATGCCGGACATACCTCTTTCCGTTGCAAATTTTTGGAATTCGGGTTCAAGATCTTTGTATTCGTCTTTCATTACGAAGCAAACGTTCATGAGAGAACGGTCTTCTTCGTTGGCTGTTCCTTTGAATATTTTGCTGCTATCGATAGCATCATACAAAATACCTGCTTTTTCGATGTTGATTTTTTCCATCGCAGCCAAACCACCAAGGCTTTTCAACCAGCGAAGCGTTTCCATAGCTGAGTAAATGGGCAATACGGGTGGTGTATTGAACATGGAACCGTC
The DNA here is from genome assembly GCA_030538215.1 of Bacteroidia bacterium. GTDB lineage: Bacteria > Bacteroidota > Bacteroidia > Bacteroidales > Dysgonomonadaceae > Petrimonas. The sequence goes on along the minus strand of JAUNUM010000001.1, from coordinate 46,530 downwards.
TTTGATGTGAGTGCGATAATCAAGCATGGTTGGGATTGGACGAGTAACTTTTCCTAAAAGTTCATCTTTAACAATAACAAATGCTACGCCGGCAGGCGCTAAGTTTTTTTGTGCACCACCGTAAATTAAGCCGTATTTTGAAACGTCCATCGGACGAGAGAAAATATCGGAAGACATGTCGGCGATTAGAGGTACCGGACTGTCTAAGTCTTTACGAATTTCGGTTCCATAAATGGTATTGTTGGTGGTAATGTGAAAATAATCTGCATCCGTTGGAATGGTGTAATCTTTCGGGATGTAGCTGAAGATGGAATCTTTCGATGAAGCTACTTCTACTACTTCACCAAATAGTTTTGCTTCTTTCAACGCTTTGCTTGCCCAAGTTCCGGTGTTAAGGTAAGCTGCTTTTTTCTCCATCAAGTTGTAAGGAATCATACAAAACTGCATGCTCGCACCTCCTCCGAGGAAAAGAACCGAATATCCTTCGGGAATATCTAATAGTTCTTTAAATAAAGCTACTGTTTCGTCCATTACGGCTTGAAAATCTTTGGAGCGGTGGCTAATTTCGAGTATAGAAAGGCCAATTCCGTTGAAGTTTTTTACAGCTTCTGCTGTGTTTTCAATTGTTGACTGCGGTAAAATAGAAGGACCTGCACTAAAATTGTAAATTTTCATAAAATAAATTTTTAATGTTTTATATTTAAAGGTTATGAATGTGGTTTTAAATTCAATCAAATTTTGAACAAAGATATAAGATTATTTGTAAGTTTCAATGAGAAAGAAGAAAATTATTTCATGTGTTTATATTTTATTCTTTTACACTATGGTCACATGGAACTCGCCGTAATCATTCTTTGCGTGTAACTGATTTGGATGCTCGTTTCATTTGTTGGGTAATCCGATAGTTCGTATATTTGCACTTTAATTGGCGGCTGGCTATTGGCTTTGCGTTGAGATGATGAAACTTTTGTCTAAGAAATATGATATTTTGTTTTCTGTAGCCAATGTTTCAATATTCAACTACCTTGCTAACAGCCAGTAGCCAACAGCCAACAGCTAACAAATGAACTCTTCTTATCCATCGGTTTTATTAGAAAATGCAGTTAACGAATTTGCAAAATTACCCGGCATCGGCAGAAAAACGGCGCTGAGGCTTGTTTTGCATCTGCTTAGGCAAGAAGATTCTCAGGTTGAGGATTTTGCACAAGCAATAGTTACACTTAAGCAAGAAATAAGATATTGTAATTGCTGCCATAATATTTCCGATAGTGAAACTTGCAGCATTTGCTCCGATAAATCGAGAGACACATCCGTCATTTGCGTGGTGGAAAATATCCGTGAGGTGATGGCCATTGAGAACACCATTCAGTTTAAAGGGTTATATCACGTGCTGGGCGGGATTATTTCTCCCATCGATGGTATTGGTCCGTCGGATTTGCAGATTGCAAGTTTGGAAGAGCGAGTGAAATCGAGTGAAGTAAAAGAAGTAATTCTTGCTCTTAGTGCAACTATGGAAGGCGATACAACCAATTTTTACATTTTTCGAAAATTACAACCTTACGATGTGAAAGTGAGCATTATTGCACGAGGAGTTTCTGTAGGTGACGAAATTGAGTACGCCGATGAAGTAACACTCGGCAGGTCTATTTTGAACCGCACACCGTTTGATGAATCGTATAAATTAATTGTAAAGTAGAGGCGTGGCATGCCGTGTCTCCAGCTAAATTTATGAAATCCACTATAAAAAAACTTAGCGTACACTTTTGGAGCAGCATCATCGTTTTAGCGATTTTGTTTTTACTGGTTATTTTAAAACTGATAAGTTTTGAAACCACGTTTCCCGTAACGGTAACGGCTGAAATGTACGCTATTGGGATAACGCTGATTGCCATTCCCGGCGCACTTAAACTGTTTGCCGATAAAATTAAAAAAATTCCAAAGGGAACGGATAAAGTTAAAGTCATTCAATCGTTTAGAAGTGCCTATTTTTTGCGTTTGTATATTATTGATATTGTAGTGATGGGAAATATATTTTTATTTGCATTGTCGCGTAATAATAATTTTATGTGGCTGACAATAGTTTTATTCGTTGTATTTGTGTTTTGCAAACCATCACTCAATGAGCTTGAAAATATCGTGGAAGAAGAGAAGAGATGAACGACTATTTTATCAATCAAGATATCTTTCTTCGTGCGTTGGAGCCGGAAGATTTGGAGTTTTTCTATAAATGGGAAAATAATACCACTTTATGGCAGTACGGCTCGTCGATAGTGCCGTTTTCACGATTTGCCTTGCGACAATATATAGCCGATTCTCAAATGGATATTTTCCAAATACGACAATTGCGAATGATGGTTGTAGAAAAGACAAAGGATTTGGTGGTTGGCACTGTCGATTTATATGAGTTTGATGCATTAAACAGTCGTGCCGGAATCGGGATTTTGGTGGATGAAAACCATCAGAAAAAAGGATATGCTTTGCAAGCATTGGCGTGCATCGAAAAATATGCTTTTCATCATTTAAAACTGCACCAGTTATACGCATTTGTTCCCGAGAAAAATTTACCGAGTTTGGCATTATTTGAAAAAGCTGATTATCGGAAAACAGCGGTTTTGAAAGATTGGGTTTCGATTAGCAAATCGTATGGCGATGTAATTGTGATGCAAAAAATCAATAAGTAAGAGAGTATGCAAGAAGACGTAAAAAAAGCGTGCGAAATATTGAAAAATGGAGGTGTAATTCTCTATCCGACCGATACAATTTGGGGAATTGGCTGCGATGCTACCAACGAAGAGGCTGTAAAACGAGTTTATAAAATAAAACAGCGCAATGACTCAAAATCGATGCTCGTGCTGTTGGATAATCCGGTGAAGTTGCAAACCTACATTACCGAAGTTCCCGACATCGCCTGGAATTTGATAGACCTTACCGATAAACCGCTTACCATTATTTACGATGGTGCGAAAAATCTGGCGACCAATCTTGTTGCCGAAGATGGCTCTATCGGAATCAGAATTACAGCGGAGCTTTTTTCTGCCGAACTTTGCAAGCAATTCCGTAAACCTATTGTCTCTACATCGGCCAATGTGAGTGGCGAAACAGCGCCTGCAAACTTCAAAGAGATACCGGAAGAAGTGAAAAAATCAGTAGATTATATCGTGAATTATCGACAAAAAGATAAAGCCAAAGTACAGCCCTCAAGCATTATCAAGTTGTCGAAAAGTGGAACGATCAACATTATCCGAAAGTGATTAATTAGATGAATATTAAGGGATTTTATGATAAATTTCATGATTGGCGCAGAACGTACATTAAAGAGCGTCACTTTTTGCTGTTTGCCTGTTTTATCGTAGGTATTCTTACTGCATTGGCAGCTTATCTACTGAAATTAGCCGTACACTCCGTGGGAATGTTTCTAACAGATAATTTCTCACAAACCGGAGCCAACTACTTATATTTGGTTTATCCCATTATAGGTATTTTGCTCGCCGGATTATTTGTGAAATATATAGTGAAAGACGATATCAGCCACGGAGTAACAAAAATTCTTTTCGCTATTTCGCAACGGAAAAGTCGTATTAAATCGCATAATATATATTCATCGCTTGTGGCGAGTTCCATCACTATCGGTTTTGGAGGATCGGTAGGAGCGGAGGCGCCTATTGTGCTCACCGGTTCGGCAATTGGGTCGAATGTGGGACGATTTTTTAAGCTCGATCAACGTAATCTGATGCTGCTTGTAGGTTGTGGAGCAGCCGGAGCTATTGCCGGAATATTCAAAGCGCCCATTGCCGGAATCCTTTTCGTTATCGAAGTGCTTTTGCTCGATTTAACACTATCATCTATTTTGCCGTTGTTAGTAACAGCCGTAACAGCTACAACCATATCCTACATCCTTACCGGAACTGATGCTATGTTTGCTTATTCGCAAGTAGAGGTTTTTACGTTAAATAGAATTCCGTATGTAATTGCACTGGGAGTAATTTGTGGGTTTCTTTCGCTTTACGTTACCCGAAGCATGAGTTGGAGCGAAGATCTATATGCTAAGTTAAAACCGTGGGGACGATTAGCTTTGGGTGGAATTACGCTGAGCGTACTGATATTTTTATTTCCTCCCTTGTATGGCGAAGGGTACAATTCTATTGAAACACTTTTAGCCGGCGGCGATAAATTCAGAGAATTGTTAAACGGTAGTTTCTTTTACACGCAGCAAAGTAGATGGGGAATAGTGATTTTCTTAATGTTAATTCTCTTTTTTAAAGTATTTGCAACCAGTGCTACCAATGGTGGAGGAGGTACAGGAGGAGTGTTTGCACCTACTTTGTTTTTAGGTTGTATTCTTGGTTTTGTGTATTCTTATACAATGAACGAGTTGGGTATGGCAACTTATCTTCCGCAGGAGAATTTTGCATTGATGGGCATGGCGGGTGTAATGGCGGGCGTAATGCATGCGCCGCTTACAGGCACGTTTCTTATAGCTGAGTTAACCGGTGGATATGAATTGTTTTTGCCGTTGATGATAGTCTCTATTTGTTCTTATGCAACTATCGTGATTTTCGAGAAACACAACATTTATGCTATGCGTTTGGCTAAAACGGGTGAGCTTATCACACACCACAAAGATAAAGCCGTGCTTACTTTTCTGAAAGTAGAAGATATGCTGGAAACCAATATTCCGATTGTGCATCCCGAAATGACGTTGGGCGATATGGTAAAAGTGATATCAAGCAGCCATCGCAATATATTTCCGGTTGTGAATGATGACGGTGTTTTACAAGGGCTTGTACTATTAAATAATATCCGAAATATTATGTTTCGTCCGGAACTTTATGATGGTTTTAAGGTGAAAAAGTTTATGGTTGGTGCGCCAGCAGAAATCAAAATCGATACGCCGATGGAAAAAGTAATGGATACTTTTGAAGATACCAAAGCATGGAATTTACCCGTGGTGGATAGTAACGGAATCTATCTGGGAATTCTTTCACAATCATCCGTTTTTAACTATTATCGGGATGTGCTGGTAGAAACTTATTCAGATGAAGAAGAGTAACTACTGCGTGGCAACTGGAAGAAGGACGAGAGGCTGATATAGCGAAAAGACATCCATCATTCATCACCTGGCATTTTTTATTTCACCAGCACTTTTATTTTTTCAGTTTTATTGTTAGTACTCACTTTTACCACATAAATTCCTTTTGCTAAATGATCGACTGAAAAAGATGTCCTGTTGATACTGCTTTTTGCTTTTCCTTCAAAAACTTTTTGTCCCAATATATAGAAAATCTCCCACGACATCAGATCTTTATTCGACTCAATGAAGATTCTGTTTACCGAGTTATTATAATATGCTTTTATTTCTGTTTTATCTTCTCCGGGATTAATCGGAGCCGATAGTCCTGTGTCAGTTACGTAAGGTGCGATTAAAAGAGAAGTATTGATGGGATTTTCAATGTTCTCTGAAGCTTTTATCCAACCGGTTGCATTTTTCATCCAAGCAGTAGATGCAATTCCCGATCCTATTTTTCTGGGTTGAACATTTAGTAAAGAAAATCCGCTGGATGCATTGTTAGCATCGGAATACGATATGAAAAATTTCCCAGAAACTTCCACAGGAACAGAGAATTTCACATAGTTTTCTACGTTGTAATTCATATTGCGGCGAGTTTCAAAGAAATTTGCCGATTGGTAATAGCGAAAGGAATAGTTGAATGGTACTTCGTGTAATATAGTTCCTGGAGAGCCATTGTTATCAGCATAAATTTTTATTCGGATATTCATATTAGAAATATTGTTTGTGCTGGATGAAGTGACAAAAACTCCTTCCAATTTTGTAGGTTTCGATGTCTGGAACTCTTCTGCAAACTCTGTATATCCGAGGGTGTTGTTTGTTGCAAACATCGGTACGGAGTTATGATACGATTGAATGGCAGAATCTGTTGGCAAATAGTTGGAGCTTTTAGTATAAGGTTGAGAGGCATACGGATTAAATCCGTCTATTTGTTGAAATTGGGAGTTCTCTGGATCAAGATAGTTTTTTAATGAATTTGGATTTCCTAACGAACCGGTAACATTCCACGCTTTATATAAAGCAGCATATTGGTCGGGGCCTTTTGGTGATGAGCAATATGAAGAACCACCGGTTAATGTACCTATTATTCTTTTGTTTTTGTCTAATAGAGGAGAACCCGATGATCCGCCTTCAGTTGCTCCTATATCCCATGCCTCTAAACTCCAATGTGCTGCATCATTAAGTTTTACAGAATTTCCACATTTATTGTTTGTAACCGTAAATGTTGCCATTCCTCTGATGTCATCATTTTCTATTGCAATCTTTTTTATTCCACCATTTGGATGATGTATTCCATGAAAAGGTGCTTGAGGTGACGAACTTAAATTCCAGCCGGGATAGAATGCTTGGTACTCCTTAGGTGGATTTTGCTTAAATCTCAGTAAAGAAATATCATAATCTTCCATGATTAGAATGGAGTCGGTAGATGCTATTGTCATTTGCGTGATTCCACGTATTTCTTTATCACAAACAGGAGATTGATACCCAAAGAATGCCACGATTCTTCCGGCAACTAAACCGTATTTTTTGTTATTTAAAAAACTCGAACAATAATTATCATTCAAACAATGCGTTGCTGTTAATAAATATGGAATTCCATTATTACTTGAGTTATTTACAAGTGAACCGGTACAATAAGTTGTTCCGTTGATGATAAGTGCAACAACACCACTTCCTGCTTGAATATCTTCGGGATAACAAACAATATTTGGGTGGCACGACTGTTCCGGATCCCTTGGCTCTGTTGCACGGAAAATTCCCCAAAAATCGTGATTCACTTCACCAATTTCTATTTCTCCTTTAAATGCAGCATTCAATGGTTCCTGGTATTCTACAATAATTTCATCACCGGCAATGGGTTGCACGGGAAGAAGATTTAAATCGGTGTTGTTTTCTTGGGTGTACGAACCTAAAATCTCCGATTGATCCGCGTTGTAAACAAAAACTTTTGCTCTTTCGGGTAGTCGAAATTTCGAAAAAAGAATATTCAGCGAGAATGCATTTTTTGAACGGATTCCTACGCGCCAAACTTTCATGTTGTCGGAAGTAGTAAAAGTAATCCCTGAATTATCGGGACGAAGAAATACGTGGAACTTGTGAGCAAATTCAAGGCTTTTAAATTTTGTTCTTTCTGTCTCGGAACGTGTCATGGCTTGTTGAGTATCGAAAGATGGCATTTCAATAAACGGTATTTGCGATGACGATACAGAGCGCGCTTTGGTGCTTACATTGAGCGGCAGAGGCTGCCCTCCATAACTTATTTGAGCTAAAACTGAAGATGTTAAAAGAAAAAATATAATTGGAGTAATAAATTTCCGAAAGTCTTTTGATAAGGGCATACTGTTTACAATTAGGATTGAACTTTGCAAATTTAGGATGTTTTTAATAAATAAGGTTACTTTTGCAATGAATTATTTAAACGTATATGCATATTTTATCAAAAGATTTAAAATATTTTCTCGATAAGAAGGTCGATTTTTACAATATAGCGTCGCTTATTAATAACGATCCTATTTTTGTGCCACATCAATTTACATTAAAACAAGATATTGAAATTATGGGCTTTTTTGCCGCCACATTTGCTTGGGGACAACGAAAAACTATTATTCAAAAATCGATGGAACTGGCGCACCGATTCGATGGAAAGCCATACGAGTTTATTCTACATCATTCTGAAAACGATTTAAAACAACTTTTGGGATTTAAACACCGCACGTTTAATGATACCGATTTGTTGTATTTTGTGGATTTTCTGTATCGGCATTATAAGGAAAACGATAGTTTAGAAGAGGCTTTCATTCCCAAAACGGGATTTATGGATATGGAAAGCTCGTTGATTTATTTTGAACAAAACTTTTTCAATCATCCGCATACACCGCAACGCACCAAAAAACATGTTGCCACACCTGCGCGAAACTCAACTTGCAAACGCCTTAATATGTTTCTCAGATGGATGGTGCGAAAGGATAATAAAGGTGTTGATTTTGGTTTGTGGGAAAAGATTCAACCGAAAGATTTAATTTGTCCCATAGATGTGCATGTAGATAGAACTGCCCGCAGGTTGGGTTTGATTTCACGCAAACAAACCGATTGGAAAACAGCATTAGAACTCACCAAAAACCTTCGGTTATTAGATATGGAAGATCCTGTGAAATACGATTTTGCGTTGTTTGGGCTTTCGATAAACGCGTAGAGACGGTGCGCGCACCGTCTCTTTTTTATATGTTTAAATATGGTGCGCCGTATTTGAACATAATATTTATGTGTCAGCCAAAAAACGGTGCATGCACCGTCTCTACTCTCCTCCAAATTCCATTAAATACGCTTTGATAAAATCGTCCAGATCACCGTCCATAACACCATTTACGTCTGATGTTTGGTGGTTTGTTCTGTGGTCTTTCACTCGGCGATCGTCAAAAACATAACTGCGAATTTGCGAACCCCATTCAATTTTCTTTTTTCCCGCTTCTATTTGTGCTTGTGCCGCACGCCGTTTTTCGAGCTCAATTTCGTAAAGTTGTGATTTGAGTAAACGCATGGCATTTTCACGATTGCCCAGTTGTGATCGGCTTTCAGTATTTTCAATAACAATTTCTTGCTCTGCTCCTGTATCGGGATCTTTATGCATGTAGTGCAAGCGCACGCCTGTTTCTACTTTGTTCACATTTTGCCCGCCCGCACCCGATGAACGAAATGTATCCCACGATAAGTTTGCCGGATTCACGTCAATTTCAATACTGTCATCCACCAACGGAACTATAAAAACCGAAGCAAATGATGTCATTCGCTTGCCCTGTGCATTGTATGGTGAAACTCTTACGAGACGGTGCACGCCGTTTTCACTTTTTAAAAAGCCGTAGGCTATGTCGCCTTCTACTTGCAATGTGGCAGTTTTTATTCCGGCATCGTCGCCGTCTTGCCAATTGGTGACGGTAGTTTTATATCCTTTATCTTCGCACCAGCGCTGATACATGCGAAAAAGCATTGAAGCCCAATCCTGACTTTCGGTTCCGCCGGCACCGGCGTTTATTTTCAGAACGGCACCTAACTTATCTTCCTCGCGGCGAAGCATATTTTTCAATTCCAGGTTTTCGATGAGTTTTACAACCTGAGCATAATTAGTGTCCAACTCTTCTTCAGACACAATGCCCTCTTTTACAAAATCGAAAGCTAACTGCAACTCATCGCTTGCCGACTTTACTTCGCTGTAAGCGTTGAGCCAGCCTTTCAGTTCGCGTACGATTTTCATTTGCGCTTCGGCACTTTTACTATTGTTCCAAAATTCGGGAGCTTGTGTTTTTAATTCTTCTTCTTCAAGTTGAATGGTCTTTGCATCGATGTCAAAGATACCCCCTCAGCGCTTGCTCGCGCTCCAACACATCTTTAAGTTGGTCTATCGTAATCATTATTCTATTGTTTTAAGGCCACAAAGATACAGAAAAGTTAGAATAAAATAAGATTCATAAAAACTTGTCCAACTTTTGACGGATGTGTCCGATCTCTGACGGATTCAAAACAGTTTCTCAGATTGCTTCTGTGTTAGGTGTTTCAGTTGCTTGCTGATAGATCTTGAGTGAATCACCCGATTTAAGAATAGACCCAAGCTGTGGATTCCACTCTTTTATTTGCTCTACTGAACAGTTGTATTTCCGAGAGATGGAATAGAGCGTTTCGCCCGGTTTTACTTCGTGAAGAATGGAATCGGTATTTGCGATTTTAGTTTCAATTGGTTTTGGTACCGTGGTAGTATCGGTACGAATTATTGCTTGAGCAACCAATTGATCAACTTCTTTATCGGATTGTTTCTTCGAAGAGGTTGAATCCGATAAGGGCTTGTCGATAGGGCGAGAGTGAATAATCAATGTATCGCTTTTAGGTGTTTCCAACTTAGGAATATCAGGGTTTTGTGCGATAGCATTTTCCATCTCTTTCTCAAACTCGGTTTTGGGAACCTTAGTTACTATCTGTTCTTTGGCTTTTGCCGGAGTGAAAGCGTTTTTTCGTTTATCGGTTGTTTTTGTTTTTTTATCAGGGGTTTTTTCGACTATAGCCAATCGATTATTTTCTTGTAAAACTCTTCCTCCACGCAGATATCGGGAAGCATAATAAGGTTCGGTAGATCGTGATACAATAACGCCGTTTGAGGTTGAAGCGTGAAGAAATTGAAACTCACCGTTCGGGAAAATTTCTTTTACAATCCCCACGTGTCCAACTCTCCCATTATGTGATCGTCCTTCAAAAAAAACCAGATCACCTACTTGCAAATCCTCTTTTCTTCTAACCGTGGGCAGCTGTTTATCTTGTCCGGTTGAACTTGGATTTAAGTGAAATCCGAATTTTTTGAACACAAATGAAGTGAAACCCGAGCAGTCGAAAGCATTCGGCCCTTTTCCGGCATATCGATACGGTTTATTAAGATATTTCATTCCGTAATCGATAATATCTTGTTGAGTACCTGTGAGATTCTTTGTGGAAGTTGTTGCTGTTTTTCTTGCTCCACACGAAGCTATAACAACGGCAAGAAGCAACAACAGCGCAATCTTTTTATACATTAATTTCTACTTTTTGTATAAATTATCTTCTTTTGCCATGCAAAAATAAGAAAAATATTCTTGAAGAAGCACCTAAAAGTAATTCCTTTTAATGGATTATCAAAATTTTAGGATTTTAACTTCAGACCAAAAACATTATCAAAAACGTTTGTATTCTAAATTTATTTGCTAATTTTGGAAACAAATACAACGCCTTATGGAAATACTACAAAATCTCGAACCTTTATTGCGAACCTTTTGGTATATCGCTATTCCCGTGAGTTTGTTCTTCATTATTCAAACTGTCATGACTTTTGTTGGTGGCGGCGACATGGGAGATATCTCAGTGGATATGGATGCTGATGCCGGTTTTGGGGATTCGTTGGGAGATCTTTTCTCGTTGCGAAGCCTTGTTAATTTTCTAATCGGTTTTAGTTGGGGTGGAATTGCTCTTTACACTTCAATTGCGAATAAAACGCTGCTAATTGTGCTGTGCGTATTGATAGGAATTGCTTTTGTAATTCTCTTTTATATCATTCTTCGTCAGCTTCTACGCTTATCTCACGATGGTTCATTCAAAATGGATGAAGCGTTAAATAAAACTGCCGAAGTTTACTTAACTATTCCTGCTAACCGAAATGGAAAAGGTAAAGTGTTGGTTAGTGTAGGCGGTTCGGTTCGTGAATTAGATGCTATGACAGAAGATGTCGATTCTCTGCACAATACAGCCTCTGTAAAAGTTGTAAAAATTGAAAATAATAACATATTAATCGTCGAAAAAATCTAAAATTATTATGCCTTTCGAAACATCTTCCGTTCTTTTAATTGTGGTGCTGGTAGTAGTTATTATTGTTACTATTCTAGCCATTGTATCGCGCTTCAAACGTTGTCCGTCCGATAAAATTCTTGTGGTTTACGGCAAAACCGGAGGTTCTTCTGCCCGATGTATTCACGGTGGCGGAGCTTTTATCTGGCCGGTTATTCAGGACTTTGCTTATTTGGATTTAAAACCGCTTTCTATCGAAGCGAATTTAACTAATGCGCTAAGTCGGCAAAATATTCGTGTAGATGTGCCGTCGCGTTTCACCATTGCTATTTCTTCGGAGCCGGAATTAATGAATACTGCCGCCGAAAGACTGTTGGGGCTAAAACCCGATCAAATTCGTGAACTGGCCTCCGATATACTTTTCGGACAATTGCGTTTGGTTATTGCCACCATGTCTATTGAAGAAATTAACTCCGACCGCGACAAGTTTCTTGATGCCATCTCCAAAACGGTTGATTCTGAACTAAAAAAAGTGGGCTTAAAGCTTATCAACGTAAACGTTACCGATATCCGCGATGAGTCTGGCTACATTGAGGCCTTAGGAAAAGAAGCAGCGGCAAAAGCCATTAACGAAGCAAAAATAAGTGTTGCCGAACAAGAAAAAATCGGTGAAACCGGAAAAGCGTTGGCCGATAAAGATCGTGAAGTGAATATCGCACTTGCCATGCGTGACGAATCCATCGGAAAAGCCGATGCCGATAAAGTTACCCGTGTAAGAGTTGCTGAAGCGAATGCCACGGCAGTAGAAGGAGAAAACACAGCAAAGATTACCATCGCCAAATCCGATGCTTTGCGTCGTGAAAAAGAAGCCGAAGCTCAACGTCTTGCCATCGCTGCCGAAAAAGTGCAAGAAGCACGTGCCATGGAAGAAGCTTACAAAGCACAAGAATTGGCCGAAACTGCTCGTGCTGAGCGTGAACGTTCTACAGAGAAAGCAAATATTGTGGTTCCTGCGGAAATTGCCAAGCAGAAAGCTATTATTGATGCGGAAGCCGAAGCTGAACGTATTCGTGTTCAAGCGAAAGGAGAGGCCGATGCTATCTTTGCAAAAATGGATGCCGAGGCGCGTGGTTTATTTGAAATTCTGAACAAACAAGCGCAGGGTTATGCCGATGTGGTGAAAGCGGCTGGAGGCAATCCGGATAAGGCTTATCAATTGCTGATGATTGAGAAATTACCGGAATTGGTTAAAACTCAAGTGGAAGCGGTTAAAAACATCAAGTTCGATAAAGTTACTGTTTGGGATTCCGGAAACAATGCCGATGGAAAAGGCTCTACTGCCAATTTTTTATCGGGATTAATGAAAACTGTTCCACCGCTGAACGATTTGTTCAATATGGCAGGAATGCAATTGCCGTCGTATCTGAAAGGTGAAGAAGCTAAAACTGTTTCTGATGTCGAAATAGTGAAAGAATCATCAAAAAAACAAACACCCGAAAAAGAGTGATTTTTTCAAAATTATAATGTGAAAAGCTGGAATTAGTTCCGGCTTTTTCTGTTTTAAATTAAGCTCTCTTGGTGCATATTGAAATAAAATGCTATTTTTGCACTGCATTTTATTAATCATAGCAAAGAAAAACCATATAACATTATGCAAACTCAAAGAAAACCCGATTGGCTGAAGATTGAACTGCCACAAGGGAAACAATATCTCGATATAAAAGAAATTATAGCGAAAAACAAGCTGCACACTATTTGTGTGAGCGGGAAATGTCCGAATTTAGCAGAATGCTGGGGACATGGAACGGCTACATTTATGATTTTGGGAGAAATTTGTACAAGATCGTGTAAATTTTGCGCTACCAAAACCGGAAAACCGTTACCCGTTGACTGGGACGAACTGGATAGACTGGCCGATACCATCTCGAAAATGAACTTAAAGCATTGCGTGCTGACAAGTGTAGATAGAGATGATCTTAGGGATTACGGCGCCGGATTTTGGGCGGAAACCATAAGATACGTCAAGAAAAAAAATCCCGGCATCACGCTGGAGACTCTAATTCCTGATTTCTTAGGTAAAGCCGATCTCATCAACCAAGTTATCGATGCCGGTCCGGAAATAATTTCGCACAATATGGAAACTGTTCGTCGGCTTACGCCGCTTGTACGCAGTCGTGCTAAATACGATATAAGTCTTAAAACTATTAGTGTGGTTGCGCAAAGCAATAAAAGTAAACCAAAATCGGGAATTATGGTCGGTTTGGGAGAAACTCCCGATGAGGTTATTGAAACTATGGATGACTTGAGAGCCGTAGGCTGCAAAGTTTTGACTATTGGGCAATATCTGCAACCTACTCGAAATCATCTTCCCGTAAGCGAATTCGTTAAGCCGGAGCAATTTAGAGAATATAAGAAAATAGGATTGGAAAAGGGATTCGAAATTGTAGAAAGTGGTCCGCTAGTGCGCTCTTCATACAGAGCAGAAAGACACGTTTAAAATATTATGCGGTCACGTAGAGACACACGGCCGTGTGTCTCTACATAATCAACATCATTAATATGAACAATAAAAAAGTCACTTTCCAAAATCTTGGGCGTATCCGCTACAAAGAAGCGTGGGACTTGCAAGAAAAAATGTTTGATTCGGTAGTAGATGCAAAAAATAATCATATTGAGTCCAAACCACAGTATTTGCTTTTTTGCGAACACGAACCGGTTTATACGTTGGGTAAAAGCGGTAACGCGCAAAACCTACTTATAGCAGAACACGTGTGCAAAAGCAAAAATATCGACTATTATCCTATCGATCGCGGAGGCGATATTACTTTCCACGGGCCGGGACAATTGGTGGCATATCCCATCATCGATATGGAGGAATTTCACGTAGGTGTAAAGTCGTATATTCAGAAACTGGAAGATGTGGTTATTCAAACACTTCAATTTTATGGTATTATCGGCGAAAAAGACGAAAAAGCCATGGGCGTTTGGATTGATGCGCAACATCCTGCCAAAGCACGAAAAATTTGTGCCATTGGTGTACGCACAAGCCGCTTTGTAACCATGCACGGTCTGGCGCTCAATGTAAATACCGATTTATCCTATTTCAACTATATCAATCCCTGCGGATTTACCGATCGTGCCGTTACTTCCATGCAGAAAGAATTGGGCAGAGAAGTAGATTTTCAGGAAGTTTCAGATAGAATGAAGCAGGCTTTTATGGATGTTTTTGGGATGAACTACTCCCATCAAGAAAAATAATTCATCGTAAAGACGGTGTGTACACCGTCTCTGCAAATCCCAACTCCCTACCCTTAAACATTTTTAACTGCCAAATTGGTCAAAACGTTTTAACATTTCCTATTTTTGTGTTTCGAAAACTGGAAGACCAATTTTAACAAATAAATAATATGAGTCAAGTAATTGATATCAAAGAATTAAACGCGAGAATTGAGCAGAAAAGCGCCTTTACTCAAACCCTCCTCACCGGAATGGATAAAGTGATTGTAGGCCAGAAACATCTGGTTGAGTCGCTTTTAATCGGATTGTTGTCTGACGGACATATCCTGTTGGAAGGTGTACCGGGATTGGCAAAGACGTTGGCGATAAAATCGTTGGCTCAACTTATCGATGCAAAATACAACCGTGTGCAGTTCACGCCCGACCTGTTACCGGCCGACGTCATCGGAACCATGATTTACAGCCCGCGCAACGAAGAGTTTCTGGTGAAACATGGTCCCGTTTTTGCCAATTTCGTGTTGGCAGACGAGATAAACCGTGCGCCCGCCAAGGTTCAGAGTGCGTTGCTCGAAGCCATGCAGGAACGTCAGGTAACCATCGGCGAAAAAACATATAAACTGCCCAATCCGTTTCTGGTTATGGCAACCCAAAACCCCATTGAGCAAGAAGGAACATATCCGCTGCCCGAAGCTCAGGTTGACCGTTTCATGCTGAAAGTGGTGATTGGCTACCCCACCAAGGAAGAAGAAAAACGAATTATTCGTCAGAATATTTTTGACCCCGTGGCTATTGATAATCCCATAGTTTCTACCGAAGAAATTCTGGAAGCCCGCCAAGTGGTTCGCGATGTGTATATTGACGAAAAAATAGAACGTTATATTGTTGATATCGTTTTTGCCACCCGTTTCCCCGACCAATTCGGATTGAAAGGAATGAAAGAAATGATAGGCTTCGGCGGTTCGCCCCGCGCGTCCATCAATCTGGCGTTGGCAGCTCGCGCTTTTGCATTTATCAAACGTCGCGGCTACGTTATTCCTGAAGATATCCGCGCCGTTTGCCACGATGTTTTTCGTCACCGCATCGGACTCACCTACGAAGCCGAAGCCAACAACCTGACATCGGAAGAAATCATTAGCGAAATTCTCAATAAGGTTGAAGTACCCTAATCAGCTATTGGCTTTTAGCTATTGGCACGGAAGCAGAATTAATTGAAGTTGGGTGATAGGAATCAACAAAATGAAAAATAAGATTAGTAGCCGAAATGATAATCATTTCCACGTAACAGCCAACAGCTAATAGCTAATGGCCAACAGCCAACTTATGGAAACCAGCGAACTACTAAAAAAGGTACGACATATTGAAATAAAAGCACGTGGATTGTCGCGAAACATCTTCGCGGGACAGTACCATTCTGCTTTTAAAGGTCGTGGTATGGCGTTTTCCGAAGTTCGCGAATACCAGTACGGCGACGATATGCGCGATATCGACTGGAACGTTACCGCCCGATACAACCGTCCTTACGTGAAAATCTTTGAAGAAGAGCGTGAGTTAACGGTGATGTTGCTTATCGATGTATCGGAAAGTTTAAGCTTTGGCTCGTCGGAAAAAATAAAACGAGACATTGTAGCCGAAATCGCCGCAACATTGGCGTTTTCAGCCATCCAGAACAACGATAAAATCGGCGTAATCTTCTTTTCCGATAAAGTGGAGAAATTTATTCCACCCCAAAAAGGGAAAAAACATATACTCTTCATTATTCGTGAAATTCTGGGCTTCGAACCCGAAAGCAACGGAACCGATATTAACATGGCATTGCGTTACATGACCAACGCCATTAAAAAACGCTGCACTACGTTCCTGATCTCCGATTTTATCGATACTGGCGATTACAAACCGTCGCTTCGCATAGCTAACCGAAAGCACGACGTTGTTGCCATTCAGGTTTACGATAAACTTGGTACGCAATTGCCGTCGTTGGGATTGATGAAGATAAAAGACCCCGAAACAGGTCGTGAAACGTGGATTGATACATCGTCGAAACGGGTGAGAAACGATTACGCCAAATGGTGGCAAGACCGACAGAGAGAAATGCTGACTACGTTCAAACAAAGCAGTGTGGATAGCGTGTCCGTTTCAACCGAGGATGATTACGCAAAAGCATTGTTGCTGTTATTTCAAAGACGCCGGTAGAGACGGAGCGTGCTCCGTCTTTAGTGAATAATAAATATAGGAAGAATTCATTAAGTGCAAAACAAGATTCTACATATAATTTTACCGCTTTTTTTGCTGATAAGCACCATGCACTGGACTTTTGCACAACGCGCATCGGTGCAGGCGACCGTTCAGCCCGCCGAAATACAGATTGGCGAACAGGCGCTTATCAACCTGAAAGTTATTGCTCCAAAAGATAAAACCATCCAATTTCCTGTTTACCAGAAAGAAATTATTCCCGGACTGGAAGTTCTGACAATGCTTCCGCCGGATACGGTTATCGAAAACAACGTGGCTACAATGAATTTCAAGTACGTGGTGACATCGTTCGATTCTACGTTATACTATATTCCGAACATGCCTATTTTCGACGGAACCGATACTATCTTTTCCAATTCTTTTGGACTGAAAGTAACATCGCCCGTGCTGAAAGACTCTACCGTGGCCTATCTGGAAAAGCTGAACACTGGACAAACCGATTCCATCGATTTTCAGCAACTTCAGCTTAATGATATAAAACCGGTACAGAAACCGTCATTCGTATGGACCGATTATCTCTGGATTTTGTGGATAGTGCTCGGTTTCATCCTTCTTCTGTTGCTGATTGGATTGATTATCATACTCGTTCTGCGGAAGAAGAAAAAAGGATACTTCTTTACTCCGCCGGTAGTATTGCCGCCACATGTTCGCGCTATTCAGGAACTGGATAAACTGAAAGCCGAGAAAATCTGGCAACAGGAAGGCAGAGAGAAAGAGTTTTACACGAAGATTACCGATGTTTTGCGTAACTATATGTTTGAACGATACAGGATAAACGCCATGGAAATGACTTCGGGCGAAATTCTGAACGAAATAAGAAAAAAATCGGAAGATGATTCCGTTTACAACAACCTGGCTCAGATTCTTTCGGTGGCCGATATGGTGAAGTTCGCGAAACATAAACCGTATGCGGACGAAAACGATTTGAGTTTGATGAATGCTTATTTCTTTGTCAATCAAACGCGTGAACCCGATCCGCTTCCCGATAAAAAGGAAATGGAAAAAGAAATTACTAATTACTAATTACAAATTACAAATGGCTCAAGGGTGTAACCCAAAGCTCTACGCCCAATGCCCAACACTAACAAATGCAATTCGCCAACCCTACATATCTCTATCTGCTGTTGATACTTGCGCCGCTTATCGCGTGGTACATCATTCGTATGTCCAAAATGCAGGCATCGCTCAAGTTGGCTTCCACCAACGCTTTCAGCGGGAAAAACAGAGGATTTAAAACATACTTGCGCCATCTTCCTTTTGCGTTAAGGATGATTGCGTTGGCGCTGCTTATCGTCGTTATTGCCCGTCCGCAGGCGATTGATAGCTGGGAAGAGTCTGAAACGCAAGGGATCGATATTGTACTGGCGCTTGACGTATCGGGTTCGATGCTGGCACAGGATTTGCAACCCAATCGATTGGAAGCTGCCAAGAAAGTAGCTGCCGAATTTATAACAGATCGTAAAAACGATAACATCGGATTGGTTATTTTTGCCGGCGAAAGTTTTACGCAATGCCCGATGACAACAGACCACAAAGTATTGCTTAATCTGTTGAACGGTATCGATTTCGGGCTTATTGAAGACGGAACGGCTATCGGTTTGGGCTTGGCAAATGCCGTAAACCGATTGAAAGACAGTGAATCCAAATCGAAAGTGGTGATTTTGCTGACAGACGGCTCGAATAACCGCGGACAAATTGCGCCGCTTACGGCTGCCGATTTAGCGCAAAGTTACGGAATCAGGGTTTACACCATCGGTGCCGGAACAAAAGGAATGGCGCCAACACCGGTACAAACTCCGTTCGGAATGCGTTTGCAAAATATGCCGGTGGATATCGACGAAAAAACGCTCACGGAAATTGCATCACTTACCGGAGGAAAATATTTCCGCGCCGAAGACAACGAAAGTTTGAGCAATATATACAACGAAATTGATGAACTGGAGAAATACCTTATCAACGTGCAAAATGTTACCCGAAAACAGGAGTTATTCATGCCTTTCGCGCTGCTCGCGTTGGGATTGATTCTGTTGGAGTTGATTTTGAGAAGAACGTGGTTGAGGAATATACCGTAAGGAGTTATGAGTTGGCAAATAGCTAATTGCTAAAAGCCAAAAGCTAAAAAGAAAATGTTTAGATTCGAAAATCCGGAATATTTGTATTTGTTTATCGCCATGCCTTTTTTGGTGGCGCTTTACATTTATCTGAACATCAGAAAACGAAACGATGTGAAGAAGCTTGGTGTGCTCTCGACCATCAAGAAAATGATGCCCGAGTTGTCGCTCAAACGTTCGTATCTGAAATTCTGGTTGATTTTTGCCGCTCTTTGCACGGGAATTATTATGATTGCACGACCGCAATTCGGCACAAAAGTTGAAAATGTAGAGCGTGAAGGAATAGAACTGGTAATTGCAATTGACGTTTCTAACTCGATGCTTGCTCGGGACATTTCTCCAGACAGATTAGCCCGGGCAAAACAGATTTTGTCACGGATTATAGATGTTCGCAAGAACGACAAAGTAGCTCTCATTGTGTTTGCCGGAGAAGCTTATGTGCAAATGCCGCTGACTTCCGATACACAATCGGCAAAGTTGTTTTTGAATACCATCGACCCCAGTCTGGTGCCGGTGCAGGGAACGGCTATTGGCGAAGCCATCACGTTGGGAGTAAACTCTTTTTCAAGCGACCAGGATGTGGATAAAGCGATGATTATCATTACCGACGGTGAAGACCACGAAGGCAATGCCAATGAAGCTGCCAAACAAGCTTCCGATGCCGGAATAATGGTAAACGTAATCGGAATCGGTTCGCTAGAAGGAACACCTGTACCGGAATCGGACTACAGCAATAATTACAAAACAGATAGTGGCGGACAAGTAGTTGTTTCGCGGCTCAACGAGCAAATGGCACAGGAAATCGCTCAAAACGGTAAAGGTTTATATGTTCAGGCAGATAACTCCAATACCGCTATCCGGGCGTTGGAAGCGGAACTAAATGAGTTGGAAACTAAAAAAACAACCAGCCTTTCTTATTCGGAATACGACGAGAAATTTCCTTTCTTTGCCTGGATATTGTTGATTATCCTGATTATCGAATTTTTGATTTACGAAAAGAAAAATCCGTTGTTTAAAAACATTCGTTTGTTCAAATGAGATTAAACATATTGAAATATAGTTTGTTATTGTTGATGATTGCTTTTTCGGCATCGTTATCGGCACAAAAAGATGTGCGGAAAAACGTTCGGAAAGGCAATAAGGCTTATCAGCAGCAAAAGTTTTCGGAAGCGTTTACGTTCTATAACAATGCGTTGACCGAAAATCCGTCGTCGTCAGAAGCTAATTACAATACTGGAAATACGCTTTATCGGCAAAAAGAATGGGATAAATCGCTGGAGTCATACAATCAGTTTCTGGCTTTGGAAAAGGAAAATCCGAACAGAATGTCGGCTGCCTGGCACAATATCGGGAATTCCTTGTTGCAAAAAAAAGAACTCGAAAAATCGATGGAAGCCTACAAAAATGCTCTCCGTATAAACCCGGAAGACGATGAAACGCGGTATAACCTGGCGGTTGTTCAGAAAATGATCCAGGACAAGGAACAGGAACAACAGCAGGATCAGCAAGACCAGCAACAAGATCCAAATCAGCAACAGCAGCCGCAAAACCAGGATGATAAGCCGCAGAAACCCGAAGAACCGCAGGAGCCCGAGCAGATGTCGCGCGATAATGCCCGCCAGTTGTTGCAGGCCATTGAGCAGGATGAGCGTGAAACGCAGGAGAAAGTGAACAAGATAAAAGCGGAGGAACGGAAACAAAAAGCGGATGATAACAGGCGGAGAAACAGAGATTGGTAGCATACAATCGTAATTCGCTTCGCGTAATTCAATGGTAATTCGTTGCGGAGGTAAAATATTCAACAAAACAACCGAATTACAATCGAATATCAATTGAGTTACAACTGAATATCTATAAAATTAGAAATGAACATTAAAAATAATATATATAAATTTCTTTTCCTTGTCTTACTTTTGGCCGGAACGGCCGTGCTTCAGGCGCAGGTTACTTTCCGTGCATCGGCACCTAATGGGGTGGTGAAAGGAGAGCAGTTCCGGTTGAGTTATACGCTTAATCAGGAAGGGAAGGATCTTCGTTTGCCGGATTTAAAAGGTTTCGATGTCCTTTTTGGGCCGTCCACATCGCGCAGTTTCAGCCAGCAAACCGTAAACGGTAAAACCACATCGGAAAGTTCTGTTACCTACACTTACATTCTGGTTGCCCCCGAAGAAGGCACTTTCACCATCGAGCCGGCTTCCATTACCGTAGATGGCGGCAACTACCGCTCCAATTCACTTACAGTAAAGGTTCTTCCACCCGATAAAGCGGCTGAAAACCGTCAAGGTGGAAGTTCGGGCAGTTCTGATCAGGGTTCCGCATCCGCGCCAAGTGCAACCGTTAGTGCTAACGATGCTTTTATTCGTGCTATCGTTTCAAAAAATAATGTGTTTGAACAGGAAGGTTTTACGGTAACTTTCAGATTGTACACCACATTGAACATTACCGATTTGGGCAAAATCGAGTTCCCCGAATTCGAGGGATTTATGGTGGAAGAAGTGACCATTGCATCGAATCAGCAACTCCAGATGGAGCGTTACAACGGACGGAATTATTATACAGCCGATTTGAAAAAAACGCTGTTGTTTCCGCAACGATCGGGAAAAATAACTATTCCGTCAGGGCGTTTGGAAATGGTGTTTTCGGTTCCATCCGGAAAAAGAGTTTCTACTTTCTTTGGCACACAGGAAGTGATGGCCGATGTGAAAAAAGCATTGGTTACAAATCCATTGACGATTAATGTGAAGCCATTGCCCGAAGGGAAACCGGCAAACTTCTCCAACGCGGTGGGAACATTTACTTTTACCCCATCCATCAGCACACAGCAAACCCGTGCAAACGAGCCGATTACCGTCTCTGTCGATATCTCGGGAACAGGAAATCTAAAACTTATCCAGAATCCCGAGATTAAATTTCCAACCAATTTCGAAGTTTACGATCCCACGGTAAACAACAATTTTCAGGTTACCACAAACGGCTTGACCGGATCACGAAAAATTGAATACCTGGCTATTCCGCGATACGAAGGAAATTATAACATTCCCGCCATCGAGTTTACCTATTTCGATTTGAATACCAACACTTACAAAACATTAAATTCATCTGAATATAATTTGCAAATCGCCAAAGGTGATCCCAGTAAAGCATCGGCAAGCAGTTATGTGAATCAACAAAACGTTAAGATTGAACAAGATATTCGATTTCTAAAAACCGAGGAACCGCAATATCAGTACAAGAACAACTTTTTTGTCGGATCGCTTGGGTATTGGTTGTGGCATTTGATTCCTCTTATAGTGTTGATTATTCTTTATGTCTTCAACCGGAAGATTGCTAAAGAAAATGCCAATGTAGCACTGATGAGAACCAAAAAGGCAAACAAAATGGCTATCAGAAGGCTGAAGGTGGCGGAAAAGTATCTGAAAGTACACAATAAAGAGCGTTTCTACGACGAAGTCTTGCGCGCACTTTGGGGCTATTTCAGCGATAAGCTGTCTATTCCGGTAGCAAATCTGACAAAGGATAATATCGAAAAAGAGTTGTCCGACTACGGAATCGGTAATGAGTTAATCGGCAAGTTCATGCAAATTCTCAACACATGCGAGTTTGCGCGCTACGCGCCTGCAGAAAGCGATGCCGCTATGGATAAGCTGTATAACGAAACTATTGATGCCATTGGCGAAATGGAAAGTAAGCTAAAAAGAAAATAATTCATAATGCATAGTTCATAATGCATAATTAGCGGTTGATAAGTTCGTAACTCGTAACGTTGTAAACTGTTTTTGGAACGGCGATCATTTTCAACATAATTAACTTAATATGAAAATATTCAAATACATATCTGTTCTTGTTTTGCTTTTTTGCACTACTTTGTCTTTCGCACAAAGCACGGTTGGGTCGGCTTCCGAAGCCTATCGGAGTGAAGATTACAAAAAAAGTATTCAACTGTACGAGCAGGTAGTGGCCCAGCAAATTTCGGAAGGAAAGGAATCAGCGGAGATATACTATAATCTCGGCAATGCTTATTTCAGAAACGGAGAAACGGCAAAAGCTATTTTGAATTACGAACGGGCGCTGCTGCTCAATCCCGGCGACAGCGATATTCGGCACAACCTGCGTTTTGCCCGTACTCGCATTGAAGATAAAATAGACACTTCCGATAGTTTTTTCTTAACAAACTGGATAAATGGTCTTAAAAATCTATTTAGTTCAAATACTTGGGCAAGTATTGCTATTGCATTTTTTATTGCTTTTTTGGTTTGTATTGCCACTTTTCTTTTCGTTAGAAGAATGTGGATTAAGAAAACGACGTTTTATGCCGCTATTGTAATTTTTGTTTTTTTGATTATTGCCAACATGTTTGCTTTCAGTCAGAAAAATAGTCGTATCAACCGTAACACGGGTATTATTATGGCAGCATCGACATCCATAATGACATCGCCCGATGCCAACAGTCAGGAACTTTTCCGTCTGCACGAAGGAACTAAAGTAAAACTCAACAAAACCGATGGAAACTGGATTGAAATTGAAATTGCCAACGGCAGTGTAGGTTGGACATCGAAAGAAAACGTTGAAATCATATAAGAAGTTTACCTTATAAAGGTTATTTAGTTGATGCTTAGTCGTTTTATTCAATTTTTTGATCTTTCGATAAATAAAAAGAAGCAAGTTACAGTTGCCATTTTTTAGCAAAATTTTAACACAAACAAATATGAAAGAAGCTGTAGAAAACTTATTACCTGTAGAACGAGATTTATTCTTTTTCTTGAACGGAAGCGAATCCGTTTTCTTAGACAATATCTTCTGGACATTTACCGGCAGATATATTTGGGTACTTTTATTGCTGTTTTTAGCAATAATGTTCTTTTATAAAAGCAAGCCAAAAGAAGGAATTTTAACGCTGATATTTTTTGCTTTAGTAATTACGGTGTGCGATCAGGTTTCATCGTCCATAATCAAGGAATATTTCCAACGCCCACGTCCCACACATCATCCCGATTTTCAAGATTTGGTAGATATTGTTCGCGATTATCGTGGCGGAGGCTACAGTTTTATTTCCGGACACGCTACCAATAGTTTTGGTATTGCGGTATTTATGTCGCTTGTTTTCCGAAACCGATGGGTTACCATTCCCGTTTTGGTATGGGCAGCGCTCAACAGCTATTCTCGCATTTATCTTGGAGTACACTTCGTGTCGGATGTGGCTACGGGAATAGTTGTCGGTTCATTGCTCGGGTGGCTCATGTATGTTATTTATTCGTGGATTCGTCACCGATTTTTTCAAATTTCGCGTTCCGATAGAAAACTGCTCTCTCCTTACTCCGAACAACATGGTAAATTTGTTGGTATTGTTATGTCCGCTTATATGGTTTTAATTGTAATTTTTAGTTCTTTTTTAGCAACTTTACCTCATTGAAGTTTGTTTAAAAGATAAAAGCAACATTTTCGTAATTATTTTGATGAAATAATTGGCATTATCTGAAATATTGAGTAAGTTTATGGCATAATTTACTAACGAAATTTATCAATCATAAAAATTAAAGAACCATGGCAAGAACTCTCACATTTAACGAATTAAGAGCATTGAAAGACAAGCTCCCTGACGGTAGTATCCACCGAATAGCAGAAGAATTGGGATTAAAACCCGAAACCGTAAGAAACTATTTTGGCGGATACAATTATAAAGAAGGTAAAAGCATCGGCGTGCATATCGAACCCGGACCTGATGGTGGCATAGTTGTTCTGGATGATTCTACTATATTCGATAAAGCGTTATCAATATTGGGACTTGAAGATTATCCTGTTTATCAAACAGAACCTGTTGAGGAAGAGGATAAAGTTTAAGCTGTTTTGAGAGAAGAACCCAATATTTGATGAGTAAAGGCAAATATTGGGTTTTTTCTTTTAATTTTTTGAAAACTATTTTAACGATAAAAACATGAAAAAAGACGATAAAAAACCAGATAATATAGAGCAGAAACTTGTAACCGTTGCTATTCACTCATACGAAAAAGCCGTAATTCTCAAATCAATACTCGAATCGGAAGGAATTCCGGCTGTTATTCATGGCGTGAGCATTATTCAACCCTCGGTGCCCGGAAACGTACGCGTGAGGATAAACGAAAGTGACTTGCCAAGAGCGCTGACCATTATTGAACAGGTAGATTTTACATCCAACGTAGAGTCTTTGGATGATTTAGATAAAGTAAAAGGCAAAAATGAAGTATTAATTCCGGTTGATTTCTCAAATTATACGATGAAAACTTGTGAATTTGGTTTCAATCTCGCCTTTGATACCGGTTGTGATGTGAAACTTATTCATGCTTTTTTTACTCCATATTATCCCATGGCGATACCTTTTGGTGATTCTTTTGCGGTTCAATCTACCGATAAGGATCTTTATAAAGATATCAAAACAAAAATGGAGTTGGAGATGGATGCGTTGGTCAAAAAAATTAACGATAGAATTGCCAATAAAGAATTTCCCGATGTGAAGTTCACGCATGTTTTGATGGAAGGTTTACCCGAAGAAGAAATTACTTCTTACTCCAAAAAGCAACGTCCACGCGCCATTGTAATGGGAACAAGAGGAAGTAATGCGAAAGACTTGGATCTGATTGGTAGCGTTACAGCGGAAGTTATTGATGGCTCCAGAACACCTATTTTTGCTATTCCCGAAAACTCAAAAGATCAGGATATTTCTCAGATGAAGAGTATCCTTTTCCTTACCAATTTCAGAGAACGCGAGTTTAAAGCTTTTGATATTATGATGAGTTTCATAAAGCCGTATCCTATAAAGATTTACTTGGCCCATATGGCGAAAAAAGAAGATGTGTGGGATGAAATTAAGCTGTCGGGAACTCAAAAGTACTTGGAGGAACAATATCCCGACCTTGATATCGACTATAAAGTTATTGATCGCGATAAACCGTTGGAACTTATACTCGACGAGTTTGTAAAAGAGAATAAAATAGATATGATTGCCATGTCAAGCTCAAGAAGAGGATTGTTTGCCCGAATTTTCAATCCGGGAATCGCACGTAGAATGCTTTTCCATTCCGATACACCGTTACTGGTAATTAAAGGGTTATAAGAATAAGAAACTATATAAATGAAAAAGTCCGAACAAGATGAAATGTTCGGACTTTTTTATTGAGGTACCTGGCAGATTCGAACTGCCGTTGACGGTTTTGCAGACCGCTACCTAGCCACTCGGTCAAGGTACCATTTTGCATTAACAGAGTGCAAAGATAATATATTTATTTTTGAGAACAAAACCTCTAACAACTAATTATGAAAATAATAGCCTAAATGCATCACTTACTTTCCTTACCTGTTGAATCTCAATTTTTACTTTTTTTGTAAAACTTTTCAAGTTGTTCGATGGGATAAGAATACGTGAAAAGCCTAATTTTTCGGCTTCCTGAATGCGTTGTTCGATGCGGTTTACAGGACGAATTTCACCCGAAAGTCCTACTTCGCCGCACAAACACGTGTCGCGCTCAATGGCGATATCCAAACTCGACGATAAAATGGCGCTGATAACCGACAAATCCAATCCCGGGTCACTCACCCTCAAACCGCCGGCAATATTCAGAAATACGTCTTTTTGCGCTAATTTAAATCCGGCTCGCTTTTCGAGAACGGCAAGCAACATATTCATCCTGCGGATATCGAATCCGGTGGCGGAACGTTGTGGTGTGCCGTAGGCAGCGGTGCTTACAAGCGATTGTGTTTCAATAAGAAATGGGCGAATGCCCTCGATGGCGGCAGCGATGGAAACACCGCTCAGTCCGTCGTGGTTTTGCGTGAGCAACAGTTCCGACGGATTGCTCACTTCGCGCAAACCCGATTGGTTCATTTCGTAAATTCCCAATTCTGCCGTGCTGCCAAATCGGTTTTTGATGCTTCGCAAAATGCGATACATATAGTGCTGGTCGCCTTCAAATTGTATGACCGCATCCACAATGTGCTCCAAAATTTTTGGTCCGGCAAGGCTACCGTCTTTTGTGATGTGTCCGATAAGAATAACGGGCGTTCCCGATTGCTTCGCAAATTTAAGAATCGAGGCGGCGCATTCCCGCACTTGCGAAATACTTCCGGGCGACGACTCCAATACATCGCTATAAACAGTTTGGATAGAATCGATGATAACGAGTTGTGGCGATGTGTTTTTGATGTGTTTGAAAATTTCGTCAAGATTGGTTTCGCACACAATCAGCGAATTATCGTTTTGTTGTCCGATGCGGTCGGCACGAAGTTTCAATTGTCGTGCACTCTCTTCACCCGAAACGTAGAGCGTTTTAATATCTTGAAGTTTTAAAATAGTTTGCAGCACGAGCGTAGATTTTCCAATTCCCGGTTCGCCACCAATCAATACCAACGATGCCGGAACCAATCCGCCACCCAGTACACGATTCAGCTCTTCGTCCCGCATATCGATGCGTGGCTCTTCATCGGCACGGATTTCTTTTAGTGTAAGCGGTTGACTTTTCACACCCTGAAATGAGCGTGTGTCTTCTTGTTTCGATGTACCATCTTTTCGTATCAATTCTTCCACAAACGTTCCCCATTCACCACATGACGGACATTTCCCCATCCATTTGGGCGATTCGTTGCCACAACTTGAACAAAAATATACTGATTTTAATTTAGCCATTTTTGGGGGGATTTTGAATGATTAAGATAAACGTTTATGTATTAATATTTCGTGTTTAGTAATTTTCTTTTGCCAAAAGTCTAATTCGAATATTTCCTCCGAAATTAGATTGTTTTCATCATCATAGCCACATTTATTTTCAAAAACCAAAACACCATTTTGACGAGTAGTGTTGTAAATCATATTATTTTGATTATCATATTGATATATATCAATTACTTCAAACTTATCTTTGAAATTTTGCTCCGTTTTTTTGAGAACATTTCCCATAGCATCATATACAAATGTTTCTTTGCTAACAAGTTCTTTTTCTTCATAATAACTTTCAAATTGCAGACGATCATCAACATCAGCAGAATAAGATTTTTCATAACGGTTAATTTCATTTTGTTCAGCATCTAATTCTAGCTCACGGATAACCCTTCCCTCTTCATCAAAAATAAAAATTTCATAACCTATTATTTCTCCATATTCATCCTTAATAATAATCTTTTCAACATTTCCCAAATCAGTGTAAGTAAATAGTTTAGTTATTCTTCCATTATCTACATAATCAAATTCGATTTTTTCTATTTCGTCTTCTTCATTTTGAAAATACGAATGACGTTCTAATAATTCATCGAAAGGATCATACTCAATGTATTCCTTGACTCCTCCATCTTCAAAATATTTAAAAAACTTTTTCACTATTACATTTTCATCTGCATCATACTCAAACTCATCTAGAATATCTCCATTCGTTTTAATTGTGCGTGTTTGGAAAAGATAACTTTGTTTCTCTTGTTTGTCAATATCCAATTCTGTTTTTGTTGTAATCCACTTTTCCATATAATATTCTATTATCTATAATTATTACAATGCTGCTGTACACGCTTTTCGTAAACTTTCCCACTTCTTTATATTCTCACTTTTGCTGCGTGCCACTTGCAAGTTGTATCGAACCTGCATCCGCACAAGCATTTCGGCGCTGATTCCCATAGCAGCTTCAAGTGTGAGTGCGAAATCGGTGCTAACCGGACGTTTTCCGTTCAGAATATCATTCAGCATCGTGTAAGAAACACCAATGACTGAGGCAAAATGCTTTTGCGAAATGCCTCTGTATTCGAGTTCCTCTTTTACGATTTCACCGGGATGAATGGGTGTGTAAGAAAAACCTAATTCGCTCATAATTTTATGTTTTATAATGATTTGAAATGTCTAAAATGGAACATACATTTATAATTTCTTCGCCCGAATCGTGAATTGTAATCGTGAACTCCAATCGATACTGCCTGTCGATACGAATGGAAGAAATGCCTTTTTTGTCTCCTTTCAACACTTCATAATTCAATGAATTCATTTCGTAAAGCTCTTCCTCTTTTTTTATTTCGGCAAGTGTGATAATGCGTTTTACATAATTTCGAACTACTTGGGGTTGAAACCGATATTTTTTGTTACGGCTTTTTCCATCATAATACAATTCGGATAGATACTCTTTTTCAAAACGTATGACCATATTTTTTGCGTTTTGCGTGATACAAAGATAATAACTTTATCACAGGAATCATCTAAAAAAGTGGATTTTGTTTAATCCAATTTCAACACCATCAAATAATCTTCATTTTCGTCTTTGATTATTTCAAATCCCAATTTTCTGTAAAGATTAGCTGCATAATTTGCTTTCTGTACACTGAGCGATGCTTGTTTGTAACCGCTTTCTCTCAAATGTTTTATCATTTTACGCATCAACTGTGTACCAATGCCGCGATTGCGGTATTCTTTAAACAACGAAATCGAAAATTCGGGTGTAGTATCATCCACATTTCCATATCTTTTCACTTCTCCCGAAATAATTCTCACCCACACCGCGCCTAGGATTTTCCCACCCGCGTCCGCGACGAAACGAAGCAATGATCATCTTCTCGGATACCGAAATCTTTTATATATGCATTAACTTCAGGAACTTGCAGTATGCTTCGCAGAATTGGATTGTTATCATCTGGCTGAAAAATAGCTTCGTAAAGCAGGTCTTCGAGAATATCGATTTCGGACTCTTTGATTTTGCGGATGCAGACATTGTTTATCATTTGGGTTACCTTTGTCAAAGTTTGAAACTTTGACAAAGGTAGCGATTTTTCTCCTTCTAAACATTTTCGTATTTTTGCTTTTCAAAATAACTTGTAATCCGAAACACGAATATGTCAATCATCCAATCACTTATTTCCAAGCAACTCAATATCAGTCTCAAAAATGTAGAAAACACCATCAAATTATTAGATGAAGGTGCCACCATCCCTTTCATAAGCCGCTACCGAAAAGAGGCGACGGGCGGATTGGATGAGGTACAAATTGCCAACATTAAAGAACAAAACGAAAAATTTGTTGAACTCGAAAAGCGTAAAGAGTTTATTCTAAAAACGATTGCGGAACAAGAGAAACTCACGCCCGAACTCGAAAAACAAATCGCCGACACGTGGGACGCCGCCTTGCTCGAAGACATTTATCTCCCTTACAAACCCAAACGTCAGACGCGTGCCGAAATTGCCCGAGAACGTGGTTTGGAACCCTTGGCAAAGTGGCTGATGATGCAACAAAACGGCTCGCCCGAAACCAAAGCGCAACAGTTTGTTACGAACGAAGTGCCCGACATCGATTCGGCGCTGAAAGGGGCGTGCGACATCATTGCCGAATGGGTAAACGAAGATACGTCGGCACGCCAATTGGTGCGAAATATTTTTGCCCGCGAAGCGATGATTACCTCCAAAGTAATCAAAGGAAAAGAGGAAGAGGGCGAGAAATACAAAGATTATTTCGATTTTTCGGCACTGCTTTCCCGCTGTCCATCGCACCGGATTTTGGCGATTCGTCGGGGTGAAACCGAGGGCTTTTTGCGTGTCGCCATTTCACCCGACGACGAAAAATGTTTGGACAAACTCGTTCCCCGTTACGCAAAAAACGATGTCCCCGCAGCCGATTTCGTGGAAGATGCGGTTACCGATTCCTACAAACGACTGCTCAAACCCTCTATCGAAACCGAATTTGCAAATCTCTCCAAAGAGAAAGCCGACGAAACCTCCATCGCCGTTTTTGCCGAAAACCTGCGACAATTGCTCTTGGCTCCACCGTTGGGACAAAAACGCATCCTGGGCGTTGACCCCGGATACCGCACCGGTTGCAAATTAGTCTGCTTGGACGAACAGGGAAATCTGCTCCACAACGAAACCATCTATCCGCACGCACCGCAAAACGAGTTTCAGAAATCGGCAAGCAAGGTTGCGAAATTGGTATCGACCTACAAAATAGATGCCATTGCCATCGGAAACGGTACGGCAAGCCGCGAAACAGAACGATTCATCACCAACATCCGATACGAAAAAGAGGTGAAAGTGTTCGTGGTGAGCGAAAACGGAGCGTCGGTTTATTCGGCATCCAAAACCGCGCGCGAAGAGTTTCCCGATTACGATGTCACCGTGCGCGGAGCCGTCTCCATCGGTCGCCGATTGAGCGACCCGTTGGCAGAGTTAGTTAAAATCGACCCCAAATCCATCGGCGTGGGGCAGTATCAACACGATGTGGATCAATCGAAATTGAAACGCTCCCTCGATCAAACGGTGGAAAGTTGTGTGAATCTCGTGGGCGTGAATCTAAATACGGCGAGCAAGCATCTGCTCACGTACGTGTCGGGGTTGGGCGAATCGCTGGCGCAAAACATTGTGAATTATCGTGCCGAAAACGGTGCGTTTCGCTCCCGAAAAGAGTTGAAAAAAGTGCCCCGATTGGGCGAAAAAGCCTTCGAGCAGTGTGCCGGATTTCTGCGCATTGGCGATGCCCAAAATCCGCTGGACAACTCGGCAGTGCATCCCGAAAGTTACTCCATTGTGGAGCAAATGGCTAAAGATCTGAAATGCTCCGTGAACGAATTGATCGGGAACAAATCGCTCATCGACACCATCGACATCAATCGCTACAAGACTGAAACCGCCGGCAACGAAACGCTTTCCGATATTCTCCAAGAATTAGAAAAACCGGGGCGCGACCCACGCACGAAAGTGCAGATGTTGGAGTTCGACCCGAATATTCGCACCATTGACGACGTGAAAGAAGGGATGACACTGAACGGAATTGTTACCAACGTCACCAATTTCGGTTGCTTCGTGGATTTCGGTATCAAAGAAAACGGACTGGTGCATATTTCGGAACTTGCCGATCGCTTCGTTTCTAATCCCACCGATGTGGTTTCGCTGCATCAGCACGTGAAAGTGCGGGTGTTATCGGTTGATATGGATCGGAAAAGGATTCAGTTGAGTATGAAGAGTAATATGATTAAGTTCTAAGCTAATTTGTATATTGAAATATTATTTCTGTTTTTGTAGCATAATATTTAATGTGAATTCAACATAAGACTTTTTGGTAGCATATAACCAATAATTTACACTGCTTTCTAATAAATCGGAACGATTTATTTTTTAATATTCTTTTGAAACCATTAAGCCATAAAGAGTAATAAAGCCTTGTTTTGATTATACTTAATTTCTTAATGGCTATAAATCTATTAAGAGCAAGAATTTACTTTTGCTTTTAAAATCATCCTATATCAAACTCACGTTATTCATCAACTTTTGCCAATCAAAAAAGGGTGAAATGCTGTTACGCTTTCACCCTTTCTTGATAAATTAAACTTTTTACTTAAAATTTGAATGCAATACCCAAATTTAATATAGATATTCCATAACCAACTTCTGCCATGGCAGCAATATTAGGTTGGAAATAATAACGTGCGCCTACGTTAAGTCCCCATGCAAGGGCTCCGTTATTTTTTGGTCCTACATAACCTTCCGGCCATTTTTGGTTAACTAAATAATAACCCAATGTTAATCCGGCATAAGTATCCAAGTTTTCAACAAACTGATAGTGAAGATTTCCTCTGCCGGCAAAAGTCATATAGTTTACGTTGTAAGAGTCATTATTTATATGGTTCCATTTAGCAGAAGTAAAACCAACTAAAGCTCCAACTCCAATTGATCCCTTTCCATCAAAAAGACCATCAACAACCCCATATTCATAAGAAGCAGCTAAAGGAGGAACAGCCATTTTGTAACCACTACCATAATAGCTACTACCAATTCCTACTCCAAAATTCACAACGTTTGCTCCTTTGTGAAAAGTTGTTTGTGCTGTTGTTGTAAAAACAGCAAGACAAATTACTGATAATGTAATAAATAATTTCTTCATAAAGATAAAAATTTTAGTTTATTCCTACTCATGAGGCTTTTCGGAATCCGCCATCGTGAGTATAACAAAACGTTTTATATTTTGTTCAGATAAAATAGTGAAAAAAATGTGTTTTTTTAAATATATTTTCAATAAGAATAATTGTTGAAGATTTTAGTTGCACTTCCGTATTAAACTTGGATAGTAATATTATATTTTTATTATATATAAGCTACGATATAGTATTAGAAATCAATACTTAGTTGTTTGTCTATTAAGTTAAAGCTTTTCCGATGATATACTGTTATTCCGCATTTTTGTATCGCTTCACGATGTTTTTTGGTAGGATAGCCTTTATTTCGCGCCCAATCGTAAGTCGGAAATCGCTCATGTAGTTTTTTCATATATTCATCCCGATAAGTTTTTGCCAGCACCGATGCCGCCGCAATAGACATGTATTTTCCATCGCCTTTAACTACAAGCGTATGCGGAATATCTTCAAATGGGCGAAACCGATTTCCATCCACTAAAATATGTTCCGGTTTTATGGTTAGCTTCGCTAATGCTTTGTGCATAGCTTTAACCGAAGCCCATAAGATGTTAATTTCATCAATTTCTTCCGGCGAACAAATTTCAACCGCGAAGCACAAAGCATTTTGTTCGATGATGGGGCGAAGCCGGCTTCTTTCTGTTTCGGAGAGCTGTTTAGAATCATTTAGTTCTTCACAATGAAATTCAATAGGGAGAATAACCGCCGCCGCAAAAACAGGCCCGGCAAGACAGCCGCGTCCGGCTTCGTCGCAACCTGCTTCTATACGATTAGGATGCATGTAAAGCCGCAAAGGATCGTGTTGTTTTATCAATTTCATCTAATCTTTATTTGAAACTGTGTTTCTCAAACTTATTGTCAACTGATTATCTGCCGGAGGAAAATCGAGTTGAAACGATTCTATATCAAAGTCTTCACTGCCCATTATTTCTGCAAATTGCTTAATTGAGCGCAACATGCTGTCATCGAGAACTTCATCACCTTTTAAATGTAAGATGTTTATTCTTACAAGTAATTCAATTAATGCTTCCCGTGCATCGTCAGCGATGGGTATTTCTATTTGTTGAAGTCGCGATTTGATACCTCGACGGATAATAGATTCTGAAATTTTACGATACTTTTCCTGCAAATCGGTTGTTTCGGAAATGGATTTAATGAAATGAGTATTTATGGACAATAATGTTGAGTCGAGTGTTATTAGCCGATAGGGAAACGGGTATTGCGACAAACTTCCGGTTTCTATATCATAAATGGTGTTTCCCGCAGAAGTTGTAAGTTTCGAAATGTCGCTGGAGTGAAAATGTCCGGTAAATACAATTTGTAAGCCGGCGTCGGCAAGGGTTTTGGCAACAAATTTCCAGTTTTCCAACAAATGATTCGGGAAAAAAGTTGCCTGATACGGCAAATGCTCCATAATTCCGTGATGAAGCATTCCCAAAACGGTAATATCTTTTGCTTTAGCTTCATCTAAAATATTGAGCGCCCAATCCATAGTTGACGGAAGAATTCGTCCGCCCGAAATAGACGTGCTTTTATGCTCTGCATACCGATTTGTGTCGAAACAAAGCAACCACGTATTTTTATTGATTTCAGCAAGATAACTTAGCGAAAGAGTATCATATTTCAGCGCATTGCCGTAACCGAAAGGTTTATACAGTTCCCGAAACTCTTCTGCCGAGATACTTTGAGTTGGAGTAGGGACGTTGCCGATATATGCTTTTGTGTTGGGAATATTGATATCGTGATTTCCGGGAATGACAAATATTTTCATTCCACGTTGTTGTAAAGGATATATTTTCTCAATAAAATCGATATGGCTTTGTCGTTCGCCATGGTTGGTTATATCTCCCGTAATAAGCAAAATATCTACTTTTGAGTCTTCAATCTCAGCGAGAGTTTTATGTAGCACGGCATGTAAATCGGAAATGTTTCGGCCTGAAATAAACTCGTACTTTTCCAATGCGGTGCTTGGTTGAGCAATCTCGGAACTTAAATAATGTAAATCACTAATAATTGCAATTTTTACGGGTTGTGAAACGGCAATTGTCAGCGAAAGAAAAAATAAAAATAGCAGCGTATATTTTTTCATCTCAATTTTTCTTCAAATTAAAAGGTTGCTTCTTTTTGTTTCCCCACACATATTCTGCCAATTCCGGATAATCAATAAACGGATTTCGATTGTTCTGAATGAGAAAAACTGCTTCGTTTCGTTTTTGCTCTTTCTCACTTACAGGATCTTCCCGATGCCATTTTAAAAACATATCCAATGCCCAACTGTTAATAGCAGGATATTTATTTCCACCAATTTGAGCAGAACGCCATGTTGCAACTTGGTCTTCATATGCTGTGACCATGTAAAAATAAGTTCGGGCAAAATCACCTTTATATTCATCAATAGGTTCAAAAACAGTTTGGTTATAATTGCCAAAAGTGTTCTGTCCGATTCTAGAACCGTTGCTAGATTCCCACGAGAAAATACCGACCTCGCCAAAGGGTAAATTTCCGCGACGATTATTCACATATCCATCAGTTGGATAAATGTGAAATAAATCGGAATGCATGGGTTCGGCATTGCGAAACCAGCTTCTGGGAACAGAATGTTCACGGTTGTAACAATCACCCTCTTGACGATAGTTTCCGCATCGTTTTTTATTCGCATAAAATGTGTACTTCGATTTTCTATCGGGAATATCGGAATACATGTCCCAAATGGAACCGTTAGGCTTAAGATCAGTTTTTTCAAAAGCTTTCCAGATTTCGGAATACGAAATAACGTTGGGATTACCGATAATTTCGGATAATATGGTTTTTAATTCGGCACCACTTTTTCCGTTTGCTTTACTGTAATATTTTGAATATGGAGCTGGTGTTAACTCCGATGCGAAACTTGCAGGTTTTTGTTTGCAAGCTCCCGTCAGAAACACAAAGAACAGTGAGTAAACAAGAAGATAATGAAATTTCATCGGCGAATAATTATGTGATGCGCCAACAAAATTAAAAAAATATTTGTGGAAAAACCAATTTGGAATGTCAAAAGAGGCTAAGATTGCAATAGCCGTTCTATTTCTTCTATATCGGAACGGAAGCTTTTATCAACCTCAGATAAGTCTCTGATGGTGTTACAAGCATGAAGAACGGTTGCATGATTACGATTTCCAACCTGAATACCAATTTGCGAAAGCGATAATTCGGTGTGTTTCTTGATGAAGAACATGGTTACTTGGCGCGCCTGTACAATTTCTCTTTTTCGCGATGCAGACTGAATCAACTCTCTTTTCACGCTATAGTAATCGCTAACTGTTTCTTGAATTTTTTGTACCGTAATTTTTTTCTTCTCAAAACGGATATTTTGCTCCATTACTCGGCGTGTAAGAGCAAGATCGATTTCACGATTGTTAATGATGGAGTGTGCCATCAACGACACGATAATGCCTTCGAGATCGCGTACGTTTTCCGTTACATTTTCGGCAATGAAGTCGATTACTTGATCCGAAATAGTTAAGCCGTCCGTTAAAACTTTGTGTTTTAGAATTTTCTTGCGGAGTTCTTTATCGGGGCGCTCCAGTTTAGTTGATAATCCCCAACGGAAACGTGTGAGTAAGCGCTCTTCCATACCCTGCATTTCGGTTGGCGAGCAATCCGATGTCATTACCAGTTGCTTGTTGTTTTGATGCAGATGGTTGAAAATATGGAAAAATGTGTTTTGGGTTTTCTCCAATCCCGATAATTCCTGTATATCATCAATAATAAGCACATCAATACTTTGGTAGAAATTGATGAAATCGTTTATAGTGTTGAATCTACGTGCATCGGTGTATTGCACTTTAAATAAATGTGCAGTAATATAAAGTACCTTTTTGTCCGGATACAATTCAAGTACTTTTGATCCGATAGCGTGGCATAAATGCGTTTTTCCAACGCCCGATTTTCCATACACAAAAAGCGGATTAAAAGCTGTTTTCGCCGGATTCATGCCTACGGCTTCGGCAGCGGTGCGCGCTAAACGGTTACTTTCGCCTTCGAAGAAGTTGTTGAACGTGTATTTGGAATTTATCTGTGAATCGAACTCTGATGGCTCAACTCTGTCGAAAGGACTGGGAACCTTTGTTGTAATCGGTTTCGGATTCTTTTTATCTGGAGCGGAAAATTTGGGTTCTCCGCGCATTTCAACCGTGGTATTGCTTTCTGATTCTACCAAAATGCGGTAGTTGAGAATGGTACCTTCGCCAATTTTGCGGTAAAGCGTTTGTTGGATAAGGTCGATGTATTTGTCCTCAAGATATTCGTAAAAAAACTGGCTGGGCACTTGAATGGTGAGAACGTTGTCCTCATATTTTAATGGGACAATGGGGCTAAACCATGTATTGAACGCAGCTTCGGGAATAATATCACGAATCACGTCAAGACAGTTCTTCCATAAAATTTTACAGTCAGTGTTCATTTAAATAATTTAATGATTTTCCTTTTTCCTTGTGGTCCTACTTTTTGTTTGGAGAGTACAAATTTTCAAAAAAAAATCGAGAAAAAAAAATCGTTTTGCTATTTGCAATTTTGTAATAAAACACCCGCTTAATTATCAGTCTAATAGGGGCAGTGTGCTGTGTTATAGCCTTTTAGATAATTCAGTCGAGCTATAATTACTTGATTAGTAGAGTTCTGCGATAAGTGTATTAAGCTTACTTTATATTGGGCTAAAAGTTACATTTTTGTTACTTAAACTCAATAAATCAACACTTTTAAGAGAGTTAAAAAACAAAGTTGATATTTAGAATGAATCTATATAAGGTGAAATTGATAAAAACAACTCAGTTTTCAGAAACTTAGAACAGGCGCAATTTTATGCTTAAATATCGCTTCGGATTTTCACGTATATCCTCAAGCAGTTTTGTTGCTGAATATATGGTGTTCGTTAAGCTATCGTGCAGTTGGGTGTCATTGACCAATTTACCTAACGAATTATCGGTGTTATTGAGTTTTGAAGATAATAATCTTAAGTTTTCTACCGTATTGTCTATTGAACCGAATGTTTTTTGAAGTTCCAGTGAATTGAGTTCAGAAGCAACACCTTTTAAATCGTTGGAGACAGTAGTGAGATTTTGAGTTACAACCGGCAAGTCTTTCCTCAACGATGCTATTATAATGTTTATGTTTTTGCTGGATTGTTCTAATTGTGAAACTGTTGATCCAATGCCTGTAATGGATTGCTCCCACATGGGATTTGACAAAAGTTTATGTAGGGTAAGAACAACAGAGTCAACTTGCATCAAAATAGAATCGGCTTTAGGCAACATTCCGGCAGCACTTTTCATCATATCGGCTTTTTGTCGCCCTAATAACGTGTCGCCCGGTGAAAGAAGTGTTCCACTTGCTTGATTAACAACGAGATTTACTTGAGATGCGCCCAGTAGATCGGAACCAAACTCGAAATAACTTCCTTTGGGTATTCGATAATCGCTTTCAAGATTAATGTCAACAGCAAATTGAAGCGGATTGGGGTTGTGCATCTTGATATTATTTACCAGCCCTATTTGATAACCGTTCACATACACCGGCGATGAGGGATGCAATCCTGATACATTTTCGAAAATTACAGTATAGGTTTTCTGTTTTTTCAAAACATTGGTGCCTTTTAGGAAATTTACTCCAAAATAAAGGAGTAGCAGAGCGATAAGAAATGAAACTCCTATAATAAAATTTCTACTGAATTTGCTTTGACTTTGCATAAATTATTTCTTTATTTTACCCTTTTACCATTTCTGAATTCTACAATAAACGCATCTTTAAATTTGGCTTGAACAGTTTTGAGCATTTTATTGATTTCGTTAAGGTCGGATGATTGGCCGTATGTATATTTGTACGTGCTGCCATCTACATAAAAATCTACAGGTTTCAATCCTTTCAACTGCGAAGAATTATCTGTGAGTTTTCGCGATGTTGTAAGAAACTGAATCCGATACTCACTTGTAGTAGCAGATGCGCTAGCTGCTGCTGTTTGCCGTTGTTCCGGATTTGTGAATACGTGGCTTTTTTTGTCGTATTCGTGTTTGTATTCTTTAAATGCCAGATAAACGGAGTTTGCCAGTGAGTTTTGTCCACTTTCGGTTTTCATGTACCGTTCGTCTGTTGTGTTCGAAATATAGCCAAGCTCTACAAGAATACTCGGCATTGCTACTTCGCGCAGTACCAAAAAACCGGCTTGGCGCACATTCCGATTTGTCCTTTTAGAACTGTTAACCAGCCTGTTTTGCACTAGCGACGCAAAGTAAACGCTTTGTTGAAGGTATTGATCAGTCATAAACTCGAATATGATGTACGACTCCGGTTCGTTGGGATTGAAACCTTGATATTTGGTGGAATAATCATCTTCGTACAAAATTACCGAGTTTTCGGCTTTAGCTACATCCAAGTTATCTTTGCTTCGGTGCAATCCTAAAACAAAAGTTTCTACGCCTTGTGGCGACTGCCTTCTTCTATCAAGTGCATTGCAATGCAGTGAAATATATAAATCGGCTTTTGCTTTATTGGCTATTTCGGCTCTTTTGTTCAGTTCTACAAACTTATCGGTATCTCGAGTATATAAAACGTTTACCTCCCGATGATTGTTTTTTATGAGGTCTCCTAATTTTTTCCCCACAGAAAGCACAATATCCTTTTCTTTTGAACTCGCACCCAGTGCACCGGGATCTCGCCCACCATGACCGGGATCAATGACAACCGTGAATCCATTTTTTTGTGCAAAAATATTTTCTGTCGAAATCAGAAATAAAATTCCCAAACAGTAAATAATAATTTTTTTCAATCGTAGCTGCATTCTCTTCTGTTTCTTACTTTGTGCAAAAGTAGATAATTATTTCATAATAAAGCGAAGTAAAGCCCGTTGTACACGATTTTTAACAAAAAAAGCCGTACAAATTGTACAGCTTTTTTCAGATATTTTAAATTGAGGGATTTTATTTTCCCAATAATTCATTCAGTTTATTATGTAGTTCTGCTCCACGAAGGTCTTTTGCTATAATAGTTCCGTCTTTATCCAAAAGAACAGTATGTGGGATTCCGCGGAAAGCGTACAGTTCTACAACGGGAGTTTCCCAAAATAACAGGTCTGACATTTGAGGCCAAGTCATCTGTAATTCTTTAATTCCGGCAAGCCACTTTTCTTCTTCTTTGTCGAGTGAAACACCAACAACTTCAAAGCCTTTGTTTTTATAATTATTGTAAGCAGCCACTACGTTAGGCATTTCGGCAACACAAGGACCACACCATGATGCCCAAAAGTCAATAAGTACAACTTTTCCTTTTCCGGCATAATCAGATAGAGATACATCGTTTCCTTTCGTATCTTTCATCGTGAAATCTACGAATTTCTGACCGATAGCTACTTTTTCGGCATTGTCGAGACGTTTAACAATACGTTGAATATTTGCTTCCGCTTTGTAAGCATCATCGGTAAGAGCGAGAATTTCTCTTTGAGTTTCGGGTTTAAACATTTCCGCCGAAGTCATAAATAAGAACTTGCCTAATGGATTTTGAATATTGGTTTTAATAAAATCGGCAGTTTTTGTTGACAAGTCTTCCGACATTTTGTCGAATTGTTCATTTAGTTCAACGTCAACTGAATCTGTCATTAATCCGGCAGAAGCTAATTCACGATATTTCTGTGAAACGGCACGCATTTCTTTTGAAATTTTCTCTTCCTCTTTTCGGAAAGTATTGTAGTCATTATTCAATTTAGAACCGGTAACTGTAATAGTAGAATCGAATTTGATGTCGATATTTCCGGGT
Organism: Bacteroidia bacterium; assembly: GCA_030538215.1. GTDB lineage: Bacteria > Bacteroidota > Bacteroidia > Bacteroidales > Dysgonomonadaceae > Petrimonas. The sequence goes on along the minus strand of JAUNUM010000001.1, from coordinate 5,893 downwards.
TCTAAAACTGTAAGTACTCGCGATGGCTTTTGTGGGTTAACCGTTTCGTCGAGAGCGATAAAGCGCAATACCGTAGAATCGGCAAGACCTTCGAATGTAAAAGCACCGTTTGTGATAACAGCTGTGTCAACCGCTACCATTTCATTGGCCGTCATTTCCTGAACGTACACGTTTTTACCTTCATAAGCGGAATCGGTAACAGTTCCGGTAATTTTGTAATTTTTATTGCTTTGACAAGAAATCAAAACGATAGCTGTGATAAGCAAAATTGAAAATTTCTTCATAATCTTTTTCTTTTTTATGTTTAAAAACGCCGCAAAGATACATAAAAAAAGATAGTTAGCTCTTTTTTTACTGTTTTTTTGCTCTCAGAATAATAAATGAAAGAGAATCCCGTTTTTAAAATAAAACGAAAAAGATGTGCCTATGCCCAATTTTACTCATCAATCCTCATCGTCTGGTAAGTTGAACGTAAAAACTCCAAGTTGTTTAAGTATTCACATTATTCTTCTCTACGCAAAATCGCTTCGTGTAGAGAAAAAATTGCCTATTCCTTTAAATTCGTTCATTATCAATTGAGTTTTTATTATCTTTGAAGATTTAAAATTGATAACGATATGAGTCATTTAGTTGCACCTTCATTACTGTCGGCCAATTTTCTAAATCTTGAAAAAGACATCGAAATGTTGAATCGGAGTGAAGCCGATTGGATACATCTCGATATTATGGATGGCGTTTTTGTTCCTAATATTTCATTTGGTTTCCCAATTCTTAATTTGCTGAAAAAGAGTGCGAAAAAGCCGTTGGATGTGCATTTGATGATTGTGCAGCCCGAAAAATTTGTTTCCGAAATTGCCGCAACCGGAGCGTATATGATGAACGTGCATTATGAAGCTTGCACGCATTTGCATCGGGTGGTAAATGAAATTAAAAAGCATGGAATGAAGGCTGGTGTAACGCTCAATCCGCACACTCCTGTTTTGTTGCTTGAAGATATTATTAACGATCTGGATATGGTTTTGCTGATGTCGGTTAATCCCGGATTTGGCGGACAAAAATTTATTGAAAATTCAGTCGAAAAAGTTGAGGTTTTAAAAGAATTGATTCTCCGAAAAAATACTCAAACGCTTATTCAAGTGGATGGCGGCGTAAATCTTGATACCGGAAAACGTTTGGTAGATGCCGGAGCCGATGTGTTGGTTGCCGGAAATTTTGTTTTTGCTGCTAACGATCCCATTCAAACTATTCACGAGCTGAAATCTCTGTAGTTTTCAGAAAAACTCAGAAACTATTTCTCACTCATAAACGTGACAGTTATGAGCGATTTTGTATCTAAAATACCATTTTTGCGATTATTGTTGCCCGCAGTAACGGCTATAGTTGTATCTTCTTTTCTTGTTGAAATTCCTTATCCTTGGCTGATTTGCACTGTGGGTGCAGGTGCGATGGCTCTTTCATTTTTCGTTACGGAGAATCGGCAGTTTATTTTTCGATGGCTTTTTGGAATTGGACTTTTTGCCTTTGTTTTTGGTTTGTTTGCCGTTTTATATCAGTACAAAAAGGCTGAATCTGATTTCCCTTTTACAAATAAACCCATTGCTTGTGTTGGCACAGTTGTTGACATTCCGCAGGAAAAACCGCGCTCTTTTGCCTGTAACGTAGAAACCGGCTACCCGATAAGTAAAAAGATAGTGGTTTATCTGCAAAAGGAAGATAAAGCGAGAGTGATTAATCCGGGCGATGAAATATTCTTTGTTGCACAAATTCAGCCGTTTAAGAATTTTGGAAATCCCGATGATTTCGATTACGCCCGATTTATGCGCAACAAAGGCTTTTCAGGAAGTGCCTATTTGCCTTCAACAAGTTGGCATGCAACCGGAAAAGAAAATAAATCGTTATACATATTAGCACAAAAGTTTCGAAAAACGGCGTTGGAATTTTATCGGTTATTCGAGTTGGATAACGATGCATATTCATTTATTTCAGCTCTCACATTGGGCTACAAACACGATTTAACCAATGAGTTGCAGGAAGCGTTTCGTGCATCGGGAACATCTCATGTATTGGCAGTTAGCGGTTTACATGTGGCGATAATTTACGCTATTTTTACATTTTTGTTCTCTTTTCTGGGAAAAACAGGTAGAAGATTTGTCCTAAAACAAATTCTTATTATTGTTGCTTTGTGGTTCTACGCTTTCCTTGCCGGGCTTTCGCCATCTGTGCTTCGGGCAACAATAATGCTTACAATTGCATCTATCGGATTTGCCGGAGGCAGAAAAGGATTTACTTATAACACGTTGGCTGCCGCTGCCTTTTTTATACTTATTTACAATCCCATGAGCCTTTTCGATGTGGGATTTCAGATGAGTTTTACCGCTGTTTTTGCTATTTTGTATTTCAACCCGATGATTAATAATTTGTATCAACCCAAACAAAAGATCAAGAAATACACATGGAATCTGTTTACCGTTTCCACATCAGCACAATTGGGTGTTTTTCCCATTGCTCTGTATTATTTCGGAACTTTCCCCACTTATTTTTTCATTGCCAATATGTTGGTGGTGCCCATGATTGGGCTTATCATCTATGCTTGTATTCCGATGATAGCCGTTGTGTTGTTAAAACAGTTTGATTTTGTTGTTTTCGATTGGCTTTTTCAGATTTTTGGATGGGTTTTTAAAGTGCTGATCAACTTTGTGTTGAAAGTAGTTTATTTTATCGAAGCTGTTCCTTACGCACAATTATCTGATAAGTACATTTCGGGGTTTCAAATGATTTTACTGTTGATTATCGTTATTACTGCTTTTAAGTTTTTTAATCGAAAACGAGCGTCGCAACTAATTACAGTTTTAACTTGCTCACTCTTGTTCGTATCTACATTTATGTATGCCGAATTATCGCGAAAACCCGCTCAAATTGCTGTTTTCAATAAATCCAATTTTAGCGATATAGGCTTATTTGTAAATAAAAAAAGAGTGTACTTCGATATCAAAGAAAACGGTTTCATTCCCCATTCATCGAAATCAGTATTACGTCTTTCCGAAAATATTTACAGTTGGGTTGAAACAGATAATCCGCTTGAGGTTGATGTGTTGATTTTATCGCAAGACCGAAATTTTTCAATCGAACAACTAACAAAAGTCTTCCAACCTAAACAAATAGTTGTGGATAGTTCTATTCCGCAGTACGCCAGAACTAAATTGATTAGAGAATGTGAAAAACTGGGAATTTCCGCTCACGATGTGGTGCGAAATGGAGCTTTTCTCATAAATTTTTAGTATTTTTGTTGCCCTTGTAAAATAAAAAATATGCATTATTTCGAACCGTTATCGGATGTTATCGGTGGACAATTTGTACAACAAGTACAGCAGCTTATCGAGAATAGCAACCAAATTTTAATAACCACACATTTTTCACCCGATGGTGATGCACTGGGTGCATCGCTTGGATTGTATCATTTTCTGAAACAGAAAAAGAAAAACGTTAAACTAATGGTGCCCAACTCGTTTCCATATTTTTTAAAATGGATGAAGGGATCAGACGAAATTCTTATTTATGAGTATAACCCAAAGGCAGCTAAGGCTATTTTCGACCATTCCGATCTGATTTTTAGTCTCGATTATAATATTCCTAAACGAATTGGGAACATGGCTTCGCTTTTAGAAAAGTCGGATGCCAAAAAAGTGCTTATCGATCATCATCTCTTTCCTGGAGATATTTATGATGTGGTTATTTCGTATCCCAAAATTTCATCCACCAGTGAGTTGGTTTTCCGTTTGCTGTACCAAGCCGATGAATACGACGAGATGGATAAAACCATAGCTGAATGTATTTATTGCGGAATGATGGCAGATACCGGTGGTTTTACTTTTAACTCCAATAATCCTGAAATTTATCTGATAATCAGCTTGCTGATTCGTAAAGGAATTGATAAAGACAGAATTTTTTCACTGGTTTATAATAATCTCTCCGAAGATCGATTTCGTTTGCTCGGCTTTACGCTTTCGCAACGAATGAAGGTTTATCCCGAACTCCATACGGCGCTTATTTGGCTCTCGCTCGAAGATCAGAAGCAATTTAGCTACAACAAGGGCGATACCGAAGGATTTGTGAATTATCCGCTTAGTATTAAGGATATTATCTTTACAGCATTTATTCGTGAAGATGGAGAAATGGTGAAAATGTCGTTTCGCTCTCAAGGTACATTTCCCACCAATGAGTTTGCAGCAAAATATTTTAATGGCGGAGGACATCTAAATGCTTCGGGTGGAGAGTTCTACGGAACATTGGAAGATGCTATTTCCTTGTTTGAGAACTGTATTGAAGAGAATGCCGAAAAACTGAGGGGTACTATTTAAGATAGCCTTTATTTTGAAAAAAGCTTTTCAGCACAACAGATAGATTTATTTGCTATGTTATATGGCTGATTGCAAATTTGGGGCTTGCTATATTCATTCCATGTTTTAGATCTAGTTATACCTTTCGTGCTGTTTGTTAAGAGTATGATACAATAGAACAATACTAAACTATAGTTGAAGTTTAAGAGTTGACCATTGAGTCTTATCCCCACAAATAAATTTTTATAATAGCGGTTAGTATCGTAGCAATCTTGCTATAACAAATAGTTTTTCGATTTAATCTTTTCAAATGTGTGCGTAGGGTAAGATTTTTTCGTTCGATGTGGTTAGTGCAACGAAAAATAGTACGATGTATTTTTCGGCGGATAAGATAGCCATAGTTTTTCAACTTGTCAGTATATATGATTTTAGGATTTGAATAAAACAAACTTTTTAACACAACAGACAGAGTGTGGTTTGTTCGTCTGCCGATGTTGAAAGTTACTACTTCTTTACTTTCTCTATCCAACGCGTACACCAACCAACGCAAACGGCTTTTCTTACCGATAAATATGCGCATCTCGTCCACTTCGTAGGTTTTGCCTTTGGCAATGGGTGGTTGTTTTATGTTGCTTGCAATAAGCAGTATCCGTTTTAGCAAGGTGGTAACCGAAATAGCCAATACCCGTGCCGTACTGCGGATGCCTAAACCCTCTTTGGTAAATTGTATGATTTTGCGGTTGGTGTCAGCGCGATAGGCGTTGTAGGTGTAGTGGGTTATAAAGCGTTTGTGGCAATGTTTACAGCTGTAGCGTTGTTTGCCATTGGCGGTTTTTCCGTTTTTTACCAAATCATAAGACAGACACACAGGGCATTTATACCCGTCGCCAAATCTGAAACATGAAGCGCCGATATTATCCATAATAAGTGATTTTAATTGGTTTTAAACCTATAAAAATAAGAAATGGTGGATATTACACCCACCATTTCTTGAAAATGTTCCAATAAATTAATTTGTTATTCAACAAGTTATTTTTCTATCGCCAAATTTGGAGCATTACCGTTTTCTTGCTAAAGAGTTAGAAAAGAAGTCAAAGAACTATTTTTTTTCTTTATAACGCTGATAAATACACTTTTATTGCACACACACATTATTTTTCTCTCTAAAATAGCAAAAGGCAAGGAATCTATCCCTGCCTTTACGCTCTAATTTTAAATTTTAATACTGTTTGTCAATTTGTTATGGTAATAACTCCCGATTTGGAACATTACCAACATTACCAATGAGCTTGCGAAAGTTGAATTAATAAAAATCAATATCAATCTTAAAATATCCTGTTACAACATCATATCCTGTTAAATTCTCATTCTTAAAACTTTCTATGATTCTCTCACTATAGAACACATCACATCCTTGTATATTAAAAATATCTTTTTGTTTATATTTTGCCGGTATAGAGATTTTTGACGCTTCAAAGATATCCGTACTATTAAAATATTCTTCAAAATTTTTAAATATAAACAATTCTTTTTTTGAGTTCTTGAATATACTGTTC
>JAUNUM010000145.1 GCA_030538215.1 Bacteroidia bacterium | reverse complement strand
TATATTATCATAATCAAGATTTATTTTAAAAAGATTATATGTTAATTTTGACACTGTACTTTTGCCACTACCATTTTCTCCAGTTATTACAGTTATTCCATCAAGAGTTATTTCTGCAGAATTAATAGCCCTTATGTCTTTTAGTATGATTTTTAAATCTGCCATAAATATATAAATATATTGCAAATATAGGGAATTTGTTCAAGTTTTTAGCTAACTGTAATAATAAATCCTTACATAATTAATTAAATTACCATAGATATTCTTTGCCATTACAGATTCTTAGTCTGTGGTAGTAATTACAAGTTCAAAAAACATAACATTAGGTAAGTTCACTCCCCAATCCCAACCCTATTTAAAATAAACGCGAACTCAAACGCTGTGTCTTTAATTCCATCGTATCTGCCGGTGGCGCCACCATGTCCGCTCTCCATATTCATGTGTAGTAACACAATATTATTATCGGTTTTAAGTGCACGAAGTTTGGCAGCATATTTTGTGGGTTCGTGAAAAAGCACTTGCGAATCGTTGATGCCTCCGGTAATGAGCATATTGGGATAGTTTTGTGCTTTGATGTTGTCGTAAGGCGAGTAGGAGAGCATGTAGTTGTAATACTCTTCTACGTTGGGATTTCCCCATTCTTCGTATTCGCCCGTGGTAAGCGGCAGAGTATCGTCGAGCATGGTGTTGATTACGTCGATAAACGGCACTTGTGCCACGATGGTTTGGTACAAATCGGGACGAGCGTTTACTACGGCGCCCATCAGCAAACCGCCGGCGCTTCCGCCCATGGCAGCGAGTTTGTTTGCTGATGTGTATTTTTCGTTAACCAGTAGTTCACTGCACGCGATAAAATCGGTAAACGTATTTTTCTTTTTCAGCAATTTTCCGTCTTCGTACCATTGTTCGCCAAGGTCGCTTCCTCCACGGATTTGCGCAAGTGCATACACGAAACCTCGGTCGATAAGGCTATATATGCTTACGCTGAAATGTACATTGGAACTTGCACCGTAGCTTCCGTAGGAATAAATCAGAGCAGGATTGTTTCCGTCTTTTTTTAATCCCTTTTTGTACACGATGGCCATGGGCACTTTTACGCCATCGGGGGCGGTTGCCCAAAGTCGCTCAACCACGTAATTATCGGGATTGAAACCGGAAGGTATTTCTTGTTCTTTTAGTTTGGTAACCTCGCTTGTGGCGATGTTGTATTCGTACAGTGTTGTGGGACGATTGAGCGAGGTATAGGAGTAGCGGAAAGTTGCTACTTCGTATTCCGGATTTCCGACAAGCGATGCAGTATAAACAGGTTCGGGGAAAGCAATGGTTTTGGTTTCTCCACCCAAAACGGGCTTCGCAATTATCTCGCTTAGTCCGTTTTTGCGCAACTCTATGGTGATATAATCTTTCAAAATATCGATTCCTTCGATGCGGACATTCTTGTCGTGAGCCAAAAACTCTTTCCATGCGCTGCGATCTTCGTATCCTGTGAGTGGAGTTTCGTATATTTTTCCGTTCAAATTTTCCTTATCTTTGTATCTCACAAAAAACTTTTCTTTGTGTGGATAAATGGAATATTCCACATCTTGCACGCGAGGCAGGAATGTTTTGAATTTATCGAGTGGTTTGTCGGCGGAGATGTACTGTTCTTCCGATGTGGTGGAACTGGAAGAGCTGATGAAGATATATTCTTTTGTTTTGCTTCCCGAAACGTAGGTTGAAAAACGAGGATCTTTTTCTTCGAAAACTAAATCGGCTTTGGGGGCATCCAGCATTTGACGAAGAACACGATATGAACGCAACGTGTTGTCAATTACACCGTAAAATAATGTTTTATTGTCGTTTGCCCAGGCTATGGAAGTGGCGCCGTTTACACTGAAACCAACATCTTCGCCGGAGGCAAGGTCTTTTACTTTCAGGATAAACTCTGCATACGAGCCGGTTTCGTTGTAGAAATAAGCTGCCTTGCTGTTATCGGGGCTAATGGAGTATCCACGGAAAATGAACGCCGGTTTTCCTTCTGCCATTTTGTTGAGGTCGAAAATTACTTCTTCAGGCGCATCCATCGAGCCTTTTCGGCGTAAATAGGTGCGATATTGCTTGCCTTTTTCGGTGCGGCTGTAATAGTAATAGCCGTCGGAAAACGATGGATAGCTTTCGTCGTCTTCTTTTAATCGACCGAGAATCTCATCGTAAATGGTTTGTTGTAATGCTTTTGTCGAAGCCATTACGGTATCGGTATAAGCGTTTTCGGCTTTCAGGTAATCAATTACTTTTGGATTGTTTTTGTTTTTCAACCAATAATAATTGTCGATGCGTGTTTGCCCGAAATTGGAAAATGTGTCGGGGATAATCTCCGCTACCGGTGGTGCGGGAAAGTCGGATTGTTTTAACATAACAGTTTCTTTTTTCGATGAATTGCAGGCGATCATTAACGCTGCAATAGCTAATAAAGTGATGTAATTCAGGCTTTTCATTTTTTAGTTGAATTTATTGCTTATGAGTAGATTACTTGTTACAAAGTTAATGCAAATGTATGATTTATTATTGATAATTGCACTTTATGAACAATAATTTTTCCCTAATGTTATAGGTAATGATTCATTCAATAGCAAATGGGAAGCCATAATCACCATCATCATAACGAAGACGTCAAGAACATTAAAGTGGCGTTTTTTCTCAATCTGTTGTTCACAATTATTGAGTTTGTGGGCGGATTTCTGACGAATAGCGTTGCTATTTTATCGGATGCCGTGCATGATTTAGGCGATAGCTTTTCGCTTGGTCTATCTTGGTATTTTCAGAAAGTAGCTAAACGTCCGCGAACCAAAAACTATACTTACGGTTATAAGCGTTTCTCGCTTTTGGGCGCCATCATCAATTCGGTAGTACTGATAGTGGGCAGCGTGTTGATTTTGATGAACGCTATCCCGCGTTTATTTAATCCGCAACAACCTGATGTAAAAGGGATGCTCTTGCTTGCTGTTTTAGGCGTAATTGTGAATGGAGCGGCAGTATTGCGCTTGCGTAAAGGACATTCGCTGAACGAAAAAGTGGTTTCGCTACATCTGCTCGAAGATGTGCTGGGATGGCTTGCCGTTTTGCTTGGTGCGGGAATCATGTATTTTGTGGATGCGCCGTTTATTGACCCACTACTATCCATCGCCATATCGGCATTTATACTTTTCAACGTGTACAGGAATATTCGCCAGAGTATGCGCATTATTTTGCAAGCCAGTCCCGATAAGGTGAATGTGGATGAGATTGAAAAAATAATGTTGACGGTAGAAAATATCGAAGGTATTCACGATTTGCATGTTTGGTCGGTAGATGGTGAATACAATGTATTGACCGTGCATGTGATGCTCTCCGAGTCGTTGGCGATAGAGCCCCTGCATTGCCTTAAAACCGAAATCCGCAAGAAGCTGCTTTCGTTGGATATTCAGCATTCTACCATCGAATTTGAATTTCCGGGAGA
>JAUNUM010000031.1:5211-31502 GCA_030538215.1 Bacteroidia bacterium | reverse complement strand
TTTTCTCTTCGTTTTATTTGTTAGACGCAAAGGTGGGGAAAAAACTACAGATTTTGGGAAGAAAAATGGTAAAGAATGCCAGTTCGTAACTCTCCCCTTATTTTAAGGGGAGTACCGCCGATAGGCGGGGTGGGGTTAAAAAGTTAAAACATAACCCCTCCGCTCCCCCGATGGCTATCGGGTTCGCTCGTCCCCTTTGTTAAAAGGGGACAATTGCGCAGGCCATATTATTCATTGTCAGGGAGAATTATAAGCTGATACTCTTTTACTAATTCACTCCAACACACTTTTTATTTCCATCATACGCATTTCCCGCTCCATGGAATATGTCTTGCTTTTTAAGTTGCTGATGGTGTAAACCTGGAGTGCTTTTTCCAAGTATGCCTTAGCTTGGATAGAAGGTTGTTCTCTCAGTCCCAACTCTGCAAAATACTCAGCTAAACTGTCTGTGTTTTCAATGTTAAAGCCTTGAAAACCTTCTAAATATTGTATGGATTCATCCATATTCATGATAAGAAATTTATCCAATTCAAAATTCAATTCGTTGAACAAAATTTCTTTGGTGTCTTCCGCTTGCTTATCGATAGTGATGGCTAAATTCTCTTTTCCGCCAAACAGTTTTTGTTTTATAGCTGCTAATATCAGTCCTATTTTCTCGATTTCTAATAATATGTAGTCTCTTCGTTCCATTTTTCGGATAGATTATAAAGTTCGTTATTTGTCTTGTTTGTAGAGGATTTAGCTATCTATATTCTTGTAGTCTATTCAGTTTTTATATTTGACACAAAATTAGGAAAAAAACCACAAGAATTGATGAGAAAAGTAACGTAAGTAGCAGTTAATTTAGAATTAACAGCTACTTTATTGCGGTTTAGAATCGCAATGCACGTTTGGAGTATATTTCGCAAGAATTCATTACCTTTGCACTTCAAAATAAAAAGGTCAGTTTGATGAGTAATTGAATGCGGCTTTTTTGATTGGATAATGCCTTTGGCGATAACACTTCGTGATAATGGCTTTGCCGATAAATAAGTTGATATTCGCTGAACAATTTCAACGCCACGACTTTATCCGAACGAAGTGAGATTATCGCGAAAGCGTTATCTTATATTGTATAACAATTTCTATCAGTGTTTAATGTTTAAAAACATCATTCAAACGATTTTTTTTCTGATTGTATTGCCACGAAAGGGTTGGAAGCGGATTATTAATAAAAAGATTAATCATCAGGATTTTATCAATAATTTTCTGTTCCCGATTTTCGGATTTGTTGCTATTACCACTTTTATCGGTGGAATGTGGCTTATGGAGGACAGCGGAATCCATTGGGCGTTAAAGTATACTATAATTGTGGTATCGGCGCTTTTTGGGGGATTTTATCTTGTGTCGTATTTGTTGAATGAACTTTTTCCGAAATTCGGATTGGATAAAAATTTGAACAAAGCGCAACAATTTACAGGATATTCATCAGTTGTGCTGTATATTTTGTTTTTTGTAATGCCGCTATTATCGGAATTTACCCTTTTGTGGTTTGTTGTAATTTATACCTTGTACATCGTGTTCGTTGGAGCCAATGAGTTTTTGCATATTGCAGAAAACAAAAGAGTGAGCTTTGCCGTTATTGCATCGTTATTAATGGCTTTATTACCTTTGATAATTAAAATTCTGTTGGAGTTACTGGTAAAAGTAACAGCCTAAATGTCTAAATAGTCTAATAATCTGTCTTGACTCTTTATTCCTGGTTCTAAAAGTCTTTTTAAAAAAATGAAACAAGCGCCCATAAATATAAAAAACAAGCGTGCCACGTTCGATTACGAATTGCTGGACACATATACCGCGGGAATCGTTCTCACCGGAACCGAAATAAAATCCATTCGGTTGGGCAAAGCGAGCCTTGTGGATACCTATTGTTTGTTTGAGCGCGGCGAACTGTGGGTGCGAAATATGCATGTTGCCGAATATTTTTACGGAACGTATAACAATCATAACGCGCGTCGTGATCGGAAACTGCTGCTTAATCGCAACGAATTGAGAAAACTCACACGCCTGACTAAAGAAACCGGTTTTACGATTGTTCCCACGCGTTTATTCATCAATGATAAAGGATTGGCAAAATTAGTTATTGCCGTTGCGAAAGGAAAAAAACAATACGATAAACGCCAATCGCTGAAAGAAAAGGAAGATAAACGGTCGATGGACAGAATGTTTAGGAAATAGACTGCGAACTGGTAGAGACGTGGCATGCCGCGTCTCTACAAATAAAATGACCCTCATGAATTTCTTCCAAAAAATACTTTTCCCATCGCTTAAAAAATCGGGACGAACAACAATATGGTTGTTGAAGATTATTTTACCCATTTCATTACTGGTTCGGTTTCTCGATTATTTTGGAGCGTTGACTTTCATTGCACAATTTCTCGATCCCGTCTTCGTGCATCTCGGCTTGCCCGGAAGTACAGCTATTATTTTTATCACCAGCATTTTTCTTCCGCTTTATGCGCCGTTGGCAATTATTATGTCGATGACCGTAACGTTGCGTGAACTCACCATTTTGGCGCTGATGTGCCAGATAGCACACAATTTGCCGGTAGAAAGCGCTATTCAGTCAAAAACGGGAACATCGTTTGGAATGATGTTTTTGTTGCGAGTTGTTCTTAGTATCGCAGTTGGAATTTTGCTTAATCTCATTCTTCCCAAGGAAATGGGAATGCCGTTTTTTGAAGTAACAGCCACCGAAACCGGAACATCCGTTGTTGATGTATTGTGGTTGTGGTTAAAGAGTTCGGCGCAAATGGCATTGTTGATTTTTACGATTATTACCGCTCTAAATGTTATTTATAAACTGTTGGAACACTACAATCTGATAACAAAATTATCGAGAGCAATTGAGCCTATTTTGCGATTTTTTGGTTTACCGGCAAGCACCGGTTTTCTATGGCTCATTGGTTACATCGTAGGATTGGCTTACGGTGGAGCTATGATGATTGACCAAATGAACGAAGGGAAAGTAACAAAATCAGATGCCGAATTATTAAATTATCACTTGGCAGTTTCTCATTCGGTTATCGAAGATAATTTACTTTTTGTTGCGCTTGGTGTATCGGTTTGGTGGATTTTGGGTGTGCGATTGGCTGTTGCGTGGATTGTGGTTTGGGTAAGAAAATGGTGGATGAAAATTGCTTGCAAGCACAAAAAAAATTGTGTTAGTCAATAAAAACAATTATCTTTGATGGTGTCAAATGATAGCATCAAGATAACTTTTATGAAACCTCCTTATACGATAACGGAAGAGATATTAAACTTAGTCGGCTCAATTTCTGAGAAACTTGGAGAAGTGAAGTCGGCACGTCTTACCAAGCCTCCGGCTGAATTACGAAAACGAAACCGTATCAAAACCATTCAGGCCTCGTTAAACATAGAAGGAAATACGCTTTCGGTTGAACAAGTAACTGATCTAATTAACAATCGTCGTATTTTGGCACCCGAAAAGGATATTTTGGAAGTTAAAAACGCCATCAACGTTTATGAAATGTTGCATGATTTTGATCTGTATTCACTACAATCGCTACTCAATGCGCATAAAAAGTTAATGAGCGGATTGGTCAAAAATGCCGGGCAATTGCGCGATACTTCCGTAGGAATTGTGAAAGGCGACAACATTTCGCACATTGCCCCGCCAAGCGAGCGATTGCAAGAATTGATGACGAATTTATTCAATTATCTAAAAAACGATTCGGCATCGTTGCTTATCAAAAGTTGTGTGTTTCATTACGAGTTTGAGTTCATACACCCATTTCTCGATGGCAACGGCCGGATAGGGCGTTTGTGGCAAACACTTATTCTGAAAGAACATTCGCCCGTTTTTGAGTTCTTGCCCATCGAAACGCTTATAAAAGAGCATCAAAAAGAGTATTATCGTGCGCTTGAAGTTTCCGATAAAGTTGGAAATTCAACTTCATTTATCGAATTTATGCTTGCGATAATTGATCGCTCGTTGGAAAATTTATTGCAAACGCAAAATATTCATTCAAACAAAACAGATCGAATAGATATTTTTCGTGATATTATTGGCGACAACTATTTTACACGAGCCGATTACTTGCGACATAACAAAGAAATTTCGTCTGCAACGGCAAGTCGTGATTTAAGAGATGCTACTCAAAAAGGTATTCTCGAAAAAATAGGCAATAACAGAACAACAACATATAGATTTGCACGATAGTCTTACCCCGTAACAATAAACCAAAATAATGAATATTCAACAACTTCTCTCCCGTCGCATTCTCATTCTCGATGGTGCAATGGGAACAATGATACAACGCTACAAACTTTCTGAAGAAGGGTATCGTGGCGAACGGTTCAAAGATGCGCCCAAGCCGCAAAAAGGGAATAACGACTTACTTTCCATTTCGCAACCCGATATTATTGGTGAAATTCATCGCAGTTACTTGGCTGCCGGAGCCGATATTATAGAAACCAACACGTTTAATGCCAACGCCATTTCTATGGATGATTACGGAATGGTGCACTTGGTGCACGAGATGAACGCGTCGGCAGCACAAATCGCACGGAAAGCCGCCGATGAATTTACAGCCAAAAATCCCGATAAACCCCGTTTTGTTGCCGGAGCTATTGGCCCCACTAATAAAACCACATCCATGAGTCCCGATGTGGAAAACCCGATGTATCGTGCCGTAACTTTCGATAATTTACGCGATGTGTATTTCGAACAAATTGATGCATTGGTAGAAAACGGAGTAGATATTTTGCTTATCGAAACCATTTTCGATACACTAAATGCCAAAGCTGCCCTGTTTGCTGCTAACGAAGTTGCAAAAAAACACGGAAAAAACACACCTATTTCACTCTCGGCAACACTTTCGGATAAAGCGGGAAGAACGCTTTCGGGACAAACCATTGAAGCGTTTCTCGCATCGGTAAGTCACGCCAATTTACTTTCGGTGGGATTGAACTGCTCGTTCGGCGCATCCGATATGAAGCCTTATGCAAAACAGTTGCGACGCATTTCGCCTTTTTATTTAAGTGTATATCCCAACGCCGGACTGCCCAATCAGTTGGGCGAATACGATGAAACACCTGAAAAAATGGCGAGCCAAATTCAAGAATTTATCGATGAAGGTTTGGCAAACATTATTGGTGGATGTTGTGGAACTACGCCCGAGCATATTGCTAAATATGCTGAAATAATTGCAAATGCAGCTCCACCCACGCCCATTGAACAGCTTGACTTGATGCGCCTTTCGGGATTGGAGGAATTTGTACTCACGTCCGAAATCAATTTCGTAAATATTGGCGAACGATGCAACGTGGCCGGTTCGCGCCGGTTTTTGCGCCTGATTCAGGAAAAAAACTACGAAGAAGCGTTGCAAATTGCCCGTCAACAGGTGGAAGACGGTGCTCAGGTTATCGATATAAACATGGATGATGGCTTGTTGGACGGCGTTCAGGAAATGACTAATTTTCTCAATCTACTTGCATCAGATCCCGATATTTCACGTGTTCCCGTGATGATTGACTCATCGAAATGGGATGTGATTGAAGCCGGATTAAAATGTTTGCAGGGAAAATGTATTGTAAACTCCATTTCGCTGAAAAATGGCGAAAAAGAGTTTCTGGCAGAAGCCGAAAAGGTTAAATCATACGGAGCTGCTGTCGTGGTAATGGCTTTTGATGAAACAGGGCAAGCAGATACATACAAACGCCGTATCGAAATTTGCAAAAGAGCCTATAAGTTGCTTGTAGATAATGGTTTCAATCCGCAGGATATTATTTTCGATCCTAACATATTGGCTATTGCCACCGGAATGGAAGAACACCAAAATTATGCGGTGGATTATATTAAATCCGTAAAATGGATAAAAGCCAATTTGCCGGGTGCGAAAGTGAGTGGGGGAGTTAGCAATTTGTCGTTTTCGTTTCGAGGAAACAATTATGTTCGCGAAGCAATGCACTCGGTTTTCCTTTATCATGCCATTCAAGCCGGAATGGATATGGGAATTGTTAATCCCGCGGAGTCCGTTTTATACGAAGATATCCCTGCTGATGTAAAGGAATTGATGGAGAATCTCATCTTCAATCGCACGGAGAACGCCACAGAGCAAATGATGGATTTTGCTCAACGCGTGAAAAACAAATCTTCGGAAGAAACAAAAGAAAAAGTTCTTGAATGGCGCTCCTTACCGCTCGAAGAGCGATTGAGTTACGCGTTGGTGAAAGGTATAAGCGAATTTATGGACGAAGATATTGCCGAAGCTCTCGCTGTTTATCCGCGTGCGGTGGATGTGATTGACAAGCCATTAATGGCAGGAATGAATGTGGTGGGCGAACTGTTTGGCTCGGGAAAAATGTTTCTGCCACAAGTGGTAAAAGCCGCTCGCACGATGAAAAAGGCGGTATCTATCCTTCAACCCGTTATCGAAGCCGAAAAAATGGAAGGCGGGGCCAAAAAAGCCGGAAAAATTGTGTTGGCAACTGTGAAAGGTGATGTACACGATATCGGAAAAAATATTGTATCCATTATTTTGGCTTGTAACAACTACGAAATCATAGATTTAGGTGTAATGACACCCACCGAAAAAATTTTGGAAACTATTCGCACCGAAAATCCCGATATTGTTGGGCTGAGTGGACTTATCACACCGTCGCTTGAAGAAATGTCTATTGTTGCAGACGCGTTGGGGAAAGAGGGATTTACACTTCCGTTGCTTATCGGTGGAGCCACGACATCGAAATTGCACAGCGCGTTAAAAATTGATCCGAAATATAATACCGGTCCCGTTGTGTATGTGAAAGATGCATCGCAAAGCCCCGGCGTGGTATCAAACTTGATGAATCCGAAAACTAAAGCTGATTACGCGAAGAAAATACGCGAAGAATATGCTGCGCTTCGCGAAAATAGTGATGTTAAGAAAACCGATTTAGTTTCGCTTTCCGAAGCGCGTGAAAATGCTTTTGAAATTGATTGGCAGGATTTTTCTGTTGAAACTCCCAAAATGGTTGGCAGACATGTTATAAAAGGTATTCCGGTTGAAGATATAATTCCTTATATTGATTGGAAATTTTTCTTCCACGGATGGAATTTATCGGCTAAATTTGGCTCTATTTCTACGGTTGGAGCTACGCCGGAAGATCGTGATGTATGGGTGGCGAAATTCAAAGATGATGAGCAGGAAAGAGCACGTGAAGCGATAAAACTTTATGACGACGCAATGGATTTACTCAACAAATTAGTGAGTGACAAAGTGGGTTATATCAATGCCGTTTACGGTATTTACGAAGCGTATAGCGAAGGTGATACCATTGTGTCCGAAGGAATACGGATTCCCATGTTGCGTCAGCAAAAGAAGAACGATAAAAATGAATATTTATCTTTGAGTGATTTCATAGCACCGAAATCATCGGGGAAAAAGGATTATATCGGTACATTTGCCGTTACTGCCGGAGATGGTGCCGATGATTTATTACAGCGTTATGAAGATGAGGGAGATGAGTATTCTTCTTTATTGATGAAATCGTTACTTGAACGACTTGCAGAAGGCGGAACAGAGTGGTTGCATTACAAGATGCGAAAAGAATATTGGGGCTTTGCGCCCGAAGAAAATATCGCTATCGCAGATATGCTGGCAACAAGGTATCGAAGTATTCGCCCCGCAGTTGGTTATCCATCAATTCCCGACCAAACCATGAATTTTGTGCTGCACGAAATGCTTCAAACCGATGAAATCGGAATTTCACTTACCGAAAACGGAATGATGTATCCAACGGCATCGGTTAGCGGTTTTCTTTTTGCACATCCGCAATCCAAGTATTTCGTTATCGGACCTATTTCCGAAGAACAGGTACAGGATTATACCGTTAGAAGAAATGTAAATCCGGAAGAAATTCGTAAATTTTTGTTTGCGAATTTGGTTTAAACTTTGCCAAAGTACAAAACTTTAGCAAAGTTAGATAGTTTGTTTTTTGTTAAATCCATCAAAAAATAATACTTTTGGAGAAAATAATAGACTAATGAAAACTCTTACCGTACCCAAACAATATATTTCGCAGTGCGAAACCATTTTTGATTGTATAAATCTATTGCGTGAAGCCGGTGCAGAAGCCAAAATAGATCAGATAAATTGGGAAAAAGAATTTCCTAAATCGTTTCCGGTTACAGTTCGTGTTGCGCACGATGGAGAAAAAATATATCTCTATTACGAAGTAACGGGCGAACAAATCCGTGCAGTAAATACCGAAGATTTCGGTTCGGTTTGGGAAGACAGTTGTGTGGAGTTTTTTATGCAGCGCGACGGTGAAACCGTATATCGGAATTTCGAATGTAATATTTTAGGAACACTTCTCGCTGCCAAACACGAAACTCGTGAGATTGCAGAAAAACTTACAGAGCACATGAGTTCAATTACTCGTTTTTCCACCATCAAACATCGTTACGAAAATCACAAACAAGTAAGCGACTGGACCATGTATCTTGCCATTCCCAAGCAAGCCATGGGTTTTGAATCGAATGAAAGTTTATCGGGACAAAAGATTCGTGCCAATTTCTATAAATGTGGCGATAAAACTCCCGAAACGCATTTTATTAGCTGGAATCCCATCGATTTACCTTCACCTAACTTCCACGTTCCGCAATTTTTTGGACTGTTGGAACTGGAATGATTTTGAAGCCGAGACCGGCGGTATTATCTGCTGTCTCAAGTACAGACACGATGCATCGTGTCTCTACACACCCTACAATTCAAACAACTCATCAAAATAAATTCACAATATGCAAGAAAACAGTAATCTGAAAGAAATTGTAGCTCAGTTTATCGGAGATAGTAAAGAAATCGATATAAAACCGCTGGGAGCAGGACATATCAATGATTCTTACAAAGTAAAAGCAGATGAAAAAGAATATGTTCTTCAACGAATAAATCACTATGTTTTTAAAAACGTAGAACAATTGCAAAGTAATATTCTGCGTGTAACCATGCACATTCGTCAGAAACTGATGGATGCGAAAGTGGAAGATATAGACCGGAAAGTATTAACGTTTCTTCCAACTAAGGATGGAAAACTTTATTTTCAAGATGAAAAAGGTGATTACTGGCGTGTGATGGATTTTATTAAAGACAGCAAAAGTTACGATGAAATAAATCCTGAATTGGCTTACAGAGCCGGACTCGCTTTTGGGGAATTTCAGAAAATGCTGGCCGATCTGCCCGGTGAACCGTTGTTCGAAACCATTCCCAATTTTCACAATATTGAATCGAGGTTAGCAACTTTCAGAGAATCGGTGGCTGCAAATAAAGTAGGACGAATGGTTGAAGTGAGCGACTTGGTAAACGAACTGGAAGCGCGTGCCGATGAAATGTGCAAAGCAGAAAGAATGCATCGTGAAGGAAAATTGATCAAACGCACCAACCATTGCGACACCAAAGTAAATAACATTCTTTTCGATAAAAACGATCAGGTGTTGTGCGTGGTTGATTTAGACACGGTTATGCCGGGTTATGTACTGTCGGATTTTGGCGATTTTATTCGCACAGGTGCCAATAAAGGTGCAGAAGACGATCAGGATTTATACAATGTTTCGCTCGATTTGGCTATTTTTGAAGGCTACACCAAAGGTTATTTGCAAAATGCCGCATCTTTTCTCACCGATGTAGAAATAGAAAATCTTGCTTTTGGAGCCAAGTTATTGACATATATGCAAACAGTCCGTTTCCTGACCGACTATATTGATGGTGATACGTACTATAAAATTTCGTACGGAAATCACAATTTAGTTCGCTCGAAAGCTCAATTTAAATTTTTGAAAAGCCTTGAGGAAAACTTCGACAAAATGCAGGAAATAGTTTTAAACACGGCAGCAAAATATAAATCTTGATGGTTGGCAATAACTTATTCTTAGCAGAACCATTAACTGCTTGAAAAATAAATAATGTGAAATAATGAGCGGTGTGAAGAAAAAATCATTATCTTTGCACCGCTTTATTTTTAGGTAAAAAGTGGCAAAATTCAGCTTATACAATATTCCGTTAAAAAATCTGTCGCAAGCAAAACATACTTATGAGTATGAGCTAGATAGAAAGTTTTTTGAAGCGATTGACGGTGATGAAGTAAGGAAAGGCAATGTCAAAGTAGTTTTGACTGTCAGAAAAACATCATCCGCGTATGAGTTTAATTTCGACTCAAAAGGCATTGTTCAAGTACCTTGTAATCGCTGTCTCGATGATTTGGATCTAGAAATTGACTCTCAAAACCGATTGATTGTTAAACTCGGAAAAGAATACTCGGAAGAAAGCGACGAAGTGATTATCATTCCCGAAGATGAGGGTGAGATTAACATTGCTTGGTTTTTGTATGAGTTTGTAGCTTTAAATATTCCTATAAAGCACGTTCACGAACCGGGCAAATGCAACAAGGCAATGTCCACGAAATTCCGCAAGCATCGGGCAGTAAGTAAAAACGATGATGACGATAGCGGTGATATAGTGGATGATGATGGAGATTTTACCGACGAAGAAGAAATAACAGAAAATATCGATCCGAGATGGGAAGGCCTGAAAGGATTGAGTTTAGAAGATAATTAAATATAAACGTTAATAAATAAATATACAAAATGGCACATCCAAAACGAAGACAGTCGTCTGCAAGACAAGGAAAGAGAAGATCGCACGACCATGCTAAAATGCCAACTATGGCCATTTGCCCCAATTGTGGAGCATGGCACATTTATCACACTGTTTGTGGTGAGTGCGGATACTACAGAGGAAAATTAGCAATCGAAAAAGAAGTTGCGGTATAAACTCATTCTTTAGTAATAAACAAAACCCTGAATAACCTTGTTTTTCGGGGTTTTTTTACAATAAAACAAAATAATGAAGAATTTAAACGCCGTTATTACAGGAATCACAGCAGCCGTTCCCGATTATATACTTACCAACGAAGAGTTATCGAAGTTGGTTGATACTTCCGACGAGTGGATTATGACTCGCGTAGGAATCAAAGAAAGAAGAATTTTAAAAGGTGAGGGACAAGGGGTTTCGGTTTTAGGAACAAAAGCAGTAAAAGATTTGCTCAAAAAAACCAATACTAAACCCGAAGAAGTTGATGGCGTGATCTTTGCAACCACAACACCCGATCATGCTTTTCCGTCAACAGCATCTATTGTTGCCGAAAATAACGGAATAAAAAATGCTTTCTGTTTTGATATGGAGGTAGCTTGTTCGGGATTTATTTACGGACTTGAAATATGCAACGGATTTATCAAAACCGGAAAATATAAAAAAATTATTCTCATTGCCGGTGATAAAATGTCATCGATAACTGATTATACCGATCGTGCCACTTGTCCGCTTTTCGGCGATGCTGCCGGAGCTGCTATGATAGAGCCAACGGAAGAAAGCTTAGGCATTATGGATGCTATTCTTCATTCCGACGGAGTGGGTTATGTGCCATTGCAAATGAAAGCCGGTGGAAGTAAATATCCTGCAACAACCGATACAGTAAATAGAAACGAACATACGGTTTATCAAGAAGGAAAAGTGGTGTTTAAATATGCAGTTTCCAACATGGCGCAAGTTTCACTCGATATTATGGAACGAAACAATCTCACGCACGAAGATATTGATTGGTTTGTTCCGCATCAAGCCAATATTCGCATAATTGATGCCGCCGTTGCTCGCGCCGGCGTTTCCCGCGAAAAAGTGATGATAAATATAGAACGTTATGGAAATACCAGTGCAGGAACTATTCCGGTTTGTTTGTGGGAGTGGGAAGACAAACTTCGCAAAGGGGATAATATTATTCTCACCGCCTTTGGTGCCGGTTTCTCCTGGGGAAGTGTGTACCTGAAATGGGGATATGATGGGAATAAGATGAAGTGATTCTGAATTTACGATTTTTTAAAGTTCAAAGTCTGTTAATCTTATCTCTTGAGTCATCACCTTGACAATATCTTTTGTTTTTTAGTTTATTTGTTTTAGTTTTGTAATCTAAATAAATTATAGGATAAGTTTATATCCGAACTCGACCTATATCTAATTACAAATAAAATACGCCCAGATGCAAACAAATGTAATGAAAAAAATCTGTGCAATAACCATGGCTCGAAACGATGCTTTTTTTCTAAGGCATTGGATTGAGTATTATGGATCTCAACTTGGAAAAGAGAATTTATATATTTTCTTAGATGGAACAGACCAACCTGTTCCCGAAAATGCCGGTGCAGCAACAGTAACACATTGTGAACGAATACCCGGACAGGTTGTTTCTGCCGAAAAAAGGCGATTGGCCCATTTATCGAACACGGCTGCAGAGTTATTAAAAAAATACGATTTAGTAATTGGTACAGATGCCGATGAATTCTTGGTGGTTGATCCCGATTGCAACGAAACACTACAATCGTATTTAAGTAAACTTAAGATTGAAACTTCCGTTTCGGGGTTGGGATTAGATGTTGGGCAGAACATGAATAAGGAAAAAACTATACATGAAGAACAATCTTTTCTCTCTCAGCGTAGTTATGCTATTCTTTCGCCCCGATACACAAAGCCTGTTGTGTTAGCAAAACCGGTAACTTGGGGTTCGGGATTTCACAGGATAAAAGGACATAATTTCAGGATTGATAAAAACCTATATCTGTTTCACTTTGGCGTATTTGATATGAAAATGGTTGAAGACAGGTTTTTAGATAAAGATCGTATGGCCGCAGGTTGGGAACGGCACATGAAGAAACGGACGAAAGTAATTACTCGTGTTACCGAGAAAAAACCGTTGAAGGGTGATCGTTTTTTATCTTTAGCCCGAACCATTCAAACCTTTTGCCGACCTATATATGCGTGGAATAAACCCATAATGCTAGGCATGAAATGGGTGATGAAGATTCCGGAAAGGTTTAAGAAAATTGAAATTTAGTTTTTCTTTGAGAAATGAAAATATTTTTTGTGATTAGAGGATTGCACGATCCCGGTGGAATTGAAAGAGTTACTTCGGTACTGGCTGATGGGCTGGTTGAGCGAGGTTATGAGATTGGAATTGTTTGTTTACAGCAAGGTGAACCATTTTTCCCTTTGAGTAAATCTGTTAAAAGATTTTATCTTCCATCTAACGTACTGTTGCGGGTTAGAAACTTAAAAAAACTTTATGCCCGCGAGAATCCCGATATTATTGTGTTTGTGGGTTCGCATCGTCTTTTGATGAATATTCCGGCAGCAAAAGGTATTCCCAATATCACATGGGAGCATTTTAATGCAAAAGTAAATTGGCATCCGTTGCATAAGTTATCGCGGAGATGGGCGGTGAAATATTCAAACAAAATTGTTACGCTCACGCAGCAAGATGTAGAAAATTACGTGCAGATATTTGATGCTAAAAATGTTATTTGTATTCCTAATTCTATCACTATACCTAATATAGAAACCACTCCCCTCACTGAAAAACGTGTGTTGGCCGTGGGACGTTTGGCAAGCCAAAAAGGATTTGATTTACTGCTTGATGCTTGGGAGAAAACCAAAAATCGGAAAAATGGCTGGAATTTACGTATTGTAGGTAGCGGAAGTCACTTAAACAGATTGCAAAAACAAATTTTGGAAAATGGGATAAGTGATTCGGTTGAAATAATCTCTACAACAAAAAATATTGTAGAGCAATACAAGCAAGCATCTGTTATGGTAATGTCTTCCCGATACGAAGGTTTGCCTTTGGTGCTGATCGAAACTATGGCTTCGGGTTTACCTATTGTGAGCTTTGATTGTCAAACGGGACCGGCTGAAATTGTTGAACACAATAAAACAGGCATACTCGTTCCCGCTCTCAATGTAGAAAAACTTGCTGAGGCGCTAGATGAGGTGATGGAAGATGGACAAAAGCGAAAAACATTTTCCGAAAATGCTCTTCTTAGGGCAAAACTCTTTGATCTTCATAGAATTGTTGATTTATGGGAGAATTTGTTTCGTGAAATACTTGTTAATTGAATTTATACCTGTTCAAAATAATGAAAAAAAATAAACCCTCGTCCGTTGCCCTTCTCATAACTACATATAATTGGAAAGAAGCATTGGAGTTGGTGCTTTTATCGGTTTTTAAACAAACCGTGTTGCCCGATGAAATTGTTATTGCGGATGATGGTTCGCGTTCCGATACAAAGGAACTTATAGACCGGATGCGGGTTGATTCGCCTGTTCCTATCACGCATGTGTGGCAGGAGGACAAAGGTTTTCGCTTATCTAAAATTAGAAATAAAGGTATTGCGGCTGCAAAAAATGAATATATAATACAGATAGATGGCGATTGCGTATTGGAGAAGCATTTTGTGCAAGATCATCTTCAAATGGCGCAATCCGGAACGTATGTGTGTGGTAGCCGGACTTGTTGCTCTAACGAATTTTCTGAAAATTGGTTTGTTACCAAGCAGTTTAGTTGGTGGAAATTTCGTCCTGTAAAAGGGAGTGGGCTCAATCGGTTTAGAGTAGGGTTTTTACGGAAATATGTTATGCCCAAATTTCCCATAACCATAAAAGGTTGTAATATGGCATTTTGGCGTGCCGATATTATTGCTGTGAACGGTTATGACGAAAATTACGAGGGTTGGGGATATGAAGACCATGATATGGCAATTCGACTAGATAATTTAGGCATAAAACAACGTACGTTAAAAATGGGGGCGGTGATGTATCATTTGTATCACAGAGAGAAAAACAATGATTTATTATCCGATGAATATCATAAGAGAATGGAGAAACTTACGCTGTTGCGCGAAAAAAATATTATAACAACCCAAAATGGGTTGGATAAATATCTCCCAACATGAAACTCTTCTGTATGTATGAAAAATTATATTTTGAGCAAGAACCGCACTATTGAGCGAATTGGCCTAAATTTCAGTGCATATAACAACCATGCGCTGCGGTAGCGGTAGTTGCGATAAAGGTCTATTCCGTAGTTATTTAATGATTTGTCATAAAAATGTTGAGCCGCAAATTTGTTTATTATTTTACGATGCGACTTCTCTGAAGCATACTTCATCATAATTTGCCAAGAGGCAGTAAGCATTTTTTCGCTGTTTTTCGAAATATTGTTTTCATGCATTCTATAGTATGCCAGAGGTTCATTAATGTAATCCAGTTTATATTTTTGTGAAATCCGCAACCAATATTCCCAATCTTCGATTAAAATAGATACGTCGAATTTTCCTAATTCATCAAATGTTTTTCGAATAATCATGGCTGTCAATGCTGGTACAAAGTTGTAAATTAACAACTCTTTATGTACATATCCGGTTGGAATAGGTTTAGTTATGAAAGTAGGTGAAGTTATTTTCGACTGGCTATTTACTACAAAAGAATCAGAGAATACAAGCCGATAGTTTTCGTCGAGAATTGAAAAATGTTGGATAACTCTTTCAAAATAATGGGGATGCAAGAAGTCGTCTGCCGCCAGAATTTTCACGTACTCGCCTTTGGCTAAATCAATACATTCGTTTAGGGTAGCACAAAACCCTTTGTTTTGGGTGTGGTAGTTTTTTTTTGCAATTATTTTATTCTCAAACAACCAGTTGTCAAAAACTTCTGTCGAATTGTCGGATGAGAAATCATCCGCAACAATTAGCTCCCAGTTTATATACGTCTGCGCGGCTATGCTGTTGAGGCATTCTGCGAGATAGATAGATTGGTTGTACGATACTACAATGATGGAAATTAGCGGATTATATATTAATGGCATACTGTTTGACTTTTAGTAGCAGTTAATAATCTCTATGATTGTACTGACCTCTTTATCCGTTATTACCGGACTTATGGGCAAGCTCAATACTTCTCGATGTATTGCTTCCGTTACGGGATACGATAGGGTGTTCCACGCCTTGTATGCCTGCTGTTTATGTGGTGGAATGGGATAGTGAATAAGCGTTTGTATTTTGTGTTGGCTTAAATATTCCTGCAAATTATTTCTGTTTTTTGTTTTAATTACAAAAAGATGCCAAACGTGTTCATTTTTATTTGTGGGATATTGAGGTAAAATTATTTTTGGATTTCTGATTTCAGAAATATATTGTTTCGCTACTTCTCTTCTTCGGGCATTATCAATATCAATGTATTTTAGTTTTACATCCAATACTACAGCATGTATTTCGTCTAATCTGGAATTAAAGCCCTTATATGTATTTATGTATTTTTGATTGGAGCCGTAATTGGCAAGAGCTCGAATTATTTCTGCTAATTTATCGTCGTTGCAAGCTACTGCCCCGGCATCGCCCAAAGCCCCCAAGTTTTTACCCGGATAAAAACTAAATCCGGCGGCATCACCCAAGCTTCCGGTTTTGGAGCCGTTCCATTCCGCACCGATAGACTGAGCATTGTCTTCTATAATCTTTAGATTATATTTCCTTGCAAGGTTTTTTATTTCTTCTGAAAAAACAACTCTTCCGTACAGATGCACAAGCATTATCCCTTTAGTCTTGGAGGTTATTTTTTCTTCTATTTTTGTAATATCAATGTTGTAGGTATTCATATCCGGCTCCACTAGAACCGGTGCCAATTCATTATCGGAAATAGCTAAAATAGAAGCGATATAGGTATTGGCCGGAACAATGATTTCGTCGCCTTTTTGCATTACCCCCATTTCAATATATGCGCGGAGAATTAGTCGTAATGCATCAAGTCCGTTGGCTACTCCTATAGTATGTGTGGCGCCGATGTAGTTTTTCAGGTTTTCTTCAAATTGTTTCACTTCATTGCCCAATAAGTACCAACCGCTACGAAAGGTAGCAAGTATTCGTGCTTCTATTTCTTGTTGATAAGCAAGATTTATTTTTTGTAAATCGAGAAATTTAATCATATTGTTTTACTGAATAATTACTTAGTTATGTTGAGAAAACAATTTACGTTCTCTAAATAAATCCTTAAAAGTAATGTATTTTTTTATTTTCATCAATAACACCTCTTTGTGTAGCCGGATTTCCAAACCACACCGTGTTGGACTCAATATTTTTTGTTATCACGCTTCCGGCACCAATTAACGCATTTTCGCCAATAGTGTTTCCGGGCAGTATGGTTGAGTTGGCACCAATAGATGCTCCTTTTTTTATAATTGTTTTGTCGTATTCTTCCCGATATTGTTTCGAATGTGGTATTAAATCGTTTGTAAAAGTAACGTTAGGACCAATAAAGACATCATCTTCTATGGTAATACCGTCCCAGATTTGGACTCCAGACTTTATTGTAACATTGTTTCCTATTTTTACTTGATTTTCAATAAAAACATGGCTGCAAATATTGCAGTTTTCGCCGATACAGGCATCGGGTAAAACTACGCAAAATTGCCAAATAGTGGTGCCCTTACCAATATTATGTGTTTGAACGTCGGCTGTTGGATGAATTTTATGCATTGATTTTACTATTTAGAAAATCCTGATAATTTCTGATATAATCTTCCTCGTCGTATTTGTGTGAAGTTAACACCAAACATATTGCTCCTGAGGAAAAGTTAACTTCTGATGCCCAAATTCCGGGTGGAATATGCAAACCTATATCGGGACGATTTAGAAAAACTTGTCTTTTGAATTTTCCATCATCCAATGAAACCTCAAAGCTGCCACTTGCTGCGATTAAGAATTGATGAAACTTCTTGTGTGCATGTGCGCCTCTACTTTCACCTCCGGTAATGTCATACAGGTAAAACACCCGTTTTACATCAAAAGGAAACTTACTGTTGTTTTCTACAATAGTAATGTTTCCTTCATCGAAACTTATTTTTCCTAAATCTATTACTGAGCAATTAAAAACCGATATTTTATTATCCATTTCTTGTTTTTTTAAATTCATCAAAATCCCGAATATAGTCATCTGCATAATACGCTTTATCAGAAACAATTAAAGCCAATGAATTAGTTGAAAAATTTTCCATCCGCCGCCAATACATTGCAGGAACATGGAGCCCATAATACGATCTGTTCATTGAAAACTTTGTTTCATTTTTTCCATCGTGTAGAATTATATCAAAACTGCCCGAAAGAGCAATAATAAACTCTTGTTGTGTCTTGAAAGCGTGGCCGCCTCTTGTTTCACCTCCCGGAACATCGTAAATCCAATAAGTTCTTGCTATTTCAAATGGAATTTGGTTGAAATTTTCAAAAAATGACAAACTCCCGCGTTTGTCCAATATTTCGGGCAAATGAATAATAGTTGGTGTTTGCATTATATTCGAGTTACACATAAATTTTATACGTTTTTATTATATCGAAATCCTGTTTTCGAGTTTTACATCTTTTGGGTCTAGATGTTTTGCCCAGAAACATCTTTTCGGTGCAATTATTATTCTGTTTTCGTAATTATTTAAATAAGCACCACCAACTAAAGCCTCTGTTGACTATAATATTGTGTTTGCTACTTAAAACCTTTCCAAGCTATATTGTAACATTTGTCCAGCCAACCACCATATGTTTTTACTCCTATCATGATGTTTTATCTGTTATAATTTTATCAAAAAGTTCTTCCCATTGTTTCGCAATGTTTTGTAATGCAAACTTTTTCACTGATTTTCTTCCGGCGTTTGCCATTTGTTCGCATTTTTCTTCATTCTTCATCAATGTAGTTAGTTTCTGTTCAAACTCGTCTAAATTATAGGGTTCTATTGAAATTCCACTAATATTGTCGTCAATAATATCAGACAGTGCTTCAAATGTATTGAAAACGATAGGTACTACGCCGTGTTGCATAGCTTCGGTTACTACCATCGGAAATCCTTCCATGTCACTGGGTAGTAGTAGAATCTTAGATTTTTCGTAATAAGGTTTTGGATCTCTTCGTCCTTCAATAAAACAGCGTTGTAAGTTAAGTTTGTTTTTTAATATTTGCAAGTCTTTTTCTAATTTTCCGGCACCTACTATTTTTAGATTCCAATCTGGAAAACGATTTTGTATGCGTTGCCAGAGAAGCATTGCTTTTTCGGGATGTTTTTCAGTTGTAAGACGTCCTACAAATAATAAAGAGTTTTCTTTCTCTATTGTTGTGTCTATTTCAGAAGAAATATAAGTGTTTGGGTTATTGATTGCAAATAGTTTGTCAGTGGTAGTTAAGCCTGAGATATGTTGTGTTATGGGAATATATTTTTCAGACAGCAACACAACTCCATCTCCAAACTTATTGAGTAAGTTGAGCAGTGCCGCCATTTTCTTATTTTTCGATTTTATTTTTTGTTGTTTAAATACAATACGCATTATTCGTCTGTATTGTCTTGCTATACTTTTTTCGCTTGGTAAAATAGGTTTTGATTTTGTTGCTGCCTCAAGGGTAATTGTTTGATAATTAGGGGTGGTGTGGATAGAGTATAGAATTTTTACACCTGTTTTTTGTTTTACTAAATAGGGTAGTGTTGTAAAATCTTTGTTGTAAGAGTGTTGACAAATAATAATGTCGACCATATTCTTTTTTACAAAATCAGTGAATTCTGCAATATTGCTTGTTGAGCAGATTTTTTTCTGATTGGGAAGTATAAGTTGTGGCACTGCCGGTGTATATTGCTCATCAGGTGGACCAGGGTACCGCGAGACAAAAAAAACTTGATGCCTGAGACTTATAAATTCGTTGGACAGCATGTGGGAAACCCTTTCAATTCCACCATTTTTAGGATTAAATCCACTCTCTGCATAAAATATAATATTCATTTGTTGTTGATTACTTTTTGTTTTACCTCAGTGAAAATAAAAAAGGAATGTGACAATAGTAGTTGTGAATGATATATTGCCAATGTTTTTGAACCTTGAAATTGGGGTGATATACTGTGCGCATTATTTTTATTATCTCTTCTTTCTCCTCTATATATTCTTTTGTAGAGGTTGTTTTATGGAAGTTATGAGTACTGCTTAACAACCTTTTTATGGTACGTATTTGTAATTTTCTTCTCTCTTTTTCAGAAAATCCATTATAGTTGTTGATAAAATGTAGCCGTTCTATATTTGCGGAAAAGAAATAAATTTCGTTTAGTGGTTTTTTTTGTCCAAGAATACTGTTTTTCCGTTGCAAATAGTAATATAGATTTTTGGGAGTGTAGCTTATCGAAGTAGCTTTGGCATACAGTTTGTGCGTTATAAAAAAGTCTTCGAAAAGTTTCCCCTTTGGATATAAAATACCATTGAATAACTCTTTTTTGAAAAGTTTATTCCAGCGAAAACTTTTTTCATGTTTGTCTATTAATAGATATTTTAGAGCCTCGTTGCCGGTAGAAACAACTTCTCTCTTTTTTGGGTTGAGATTTCGAATAAATTTGCCTTCTTCCGATATGTAGGTTATTCCGCAAACACTAATATCTGAACCAAATTTTAGCATTGATTGAAAAAGTTCTTCAAACATTATAGGCTCAATCCAATCATCACTATCAACAAATCCGATGAACTCGCCCATTGCCGCTTTTAGCCCTATGTTACATGTTTCGGCTAATCCTTTGTTCTCCTGATTTATGAGTTTTATTCTGGTATCCTTTTTTGCCCATTCATTGCATAAAAAAGGGGTGTTATCGGTAGCGCCATCATTAATGACAATGATTTCAAGGTTTGTAAATGTCTGATTGCAAATGGAAAATAGACATTTGTCAATATACTTTTCTACATTGTATGCCGGTACGATTATACTGATAAGTGCGTTGTCCATAGATAAAAATGTTTACTGCTTTATTCTCGTTGATAAACAGTAAACATTGCAGAAAGTTGTTTTTCAATTTGTTTTAAACTTATATTTCACCTGTGCCAATTCTTCGTTAGCTTGGGTTATTTTACTTTTCAGGTCTTCTTTGTATTTTGTCAGTTTTTGCTGAAGCGAGTCATCGCCGGCGGCAATAATCTGCAGGGCAAGGATGGCTGCATTTAGCGAACCGTTAATGCCAACCGTTGCTACCGGTATTCCGGGAGGCATTTGCACAATGGCAAGCAACGCATCCATTCCGTCCAGCGATGCATTTATGGGTACGCCAATAACCGGAAGTGTGGTCATAGATGCGATTACACCCGGCAAATGCGCTGCCATTCCGGCTGCGGCAATAATTACTTTTATGCCGCGTGCCTGGGCGTTTTTAGCAAATTTTTCTACCGCCTCGGGTGTGCGATGTGCCGAAAGAGCATTTATTTCGAACGGAACTTCCATTTCGTCGAAAAATTTGGCTGCTTTTTCCATCACGGGTAAATCGGATGTACTACCCATGATTATACTTACTATTGGAGACATATAGATGATTTAAACAGTAGAGACGTGGCATGCCGCGTCTCTACAATTTAATTTTACTTGCCAATAAGCGCTTTGTAATCGGCCGCAGTGAGAAGCGTACTTAGTTCGGCTTCGTCGTCGATGGTGACTTTAATAATCCATCCTTCTCCATAAGGATCTTGGTTTACCAATTCGGGTTGGTCATCAAGTTTTGGATTCACTTCAAGAACCTCGCCGGTAACAGGCATAATCAAGTCAGAAACCGTTTTTACAGCTTCAATGCTGCCAAAAACAGCATCTTTGTCAACTTTTTCTCCTTCTGTAGTGATATCAACAAAAACGATTTCACCGAGTTCACTTTGCGCGAAATCTGAAATTCCGATGTAAGCTTCGTTTCCGTCAACTTTCACCCATTCATGGTCGCTCGAATACTTTAAATTTTCAGGAAAATTCATAGAAATTAATTTTTTAAATTATAAGTGGTTTTTAATTGGTGGTGTAAAAATACGATATATTTTCTTTACTACAAAATCTTTCAATGATAGAGTGCAATTCGAATGGAGGCAAAGGGTGAAATATTTATCACCTGCTCTTAAGTTCGTTGTACAATTTATTGTAACAATTTCCATTGATAGTGCTTACGCGATAGATTTCGTTCAAAAACGAAATGATAGACTCACTTCATTCGCGATAAAGTCGTGGTGTTGAGCATTTCAAGAAGCTTTCCACTTATCAGCGCAGCTCTATCACACGAAGTGCCTATCCGTCAACAGTCGGACTTGTCAGCCAAAAGGCAGACACAGTCGCCACTGACTTATCTGATTAAATTGTTACATTAATTCTTATCATTTACTTATCAGTTATAGGTTTAAATATATGTGCCTATCCACACGAACAGAAGTGAAATGGTGAATCCGAGAAGAAAACCGGCAATAACTTGTCCGAAAGTATGCCTGCGTAATAGCAATCTCGATGTTCCAACCAGTCCGGCTATTAGAAAAAGCGCTATAAACAGGTAAAAAGGATTGGCTCTCTCCACAAAATAACTTACCGACATTACACCGCCCACTAAACCGCCTACGCCAAACATGTGCGCGCTGATTTTCCACCAGATAGTAATAAATATGGCGATGAGTATAACTGCAATGGATGAAGCTGTAAGCATGAAAAACCAGTTGGGCATACCTATTCGGTAATAATAAAATATCATGATAAGATAAGAGACCAGAACAATGGAGTAGGGGATGAAGCGCTCTTTTCTAATCTTGAGCGATAGATCGGAGATTAGTTTTAACTTATAGACCGCGTAGATAAGAATGCCGGGGATTATAAATGAAAAAAGAATTACGGGTGTTATTATTGTCCAAAACTGATTGACAAACAGTAATTTGAAGTGTGTGTAAACGAAAAGGAGCAAAATGCTGTAGATAGGCATTAATAGCGGTTGGAATACTGATGATATGATGCGAGCGAATTGATTCATTGGCGGATTTACTTTTGAAGCGGTAAAATTAAATTTTTTTTCTTAAACGTGCTACAGGAATATTCAATTGTTCACGATATTTTGCTACTGTGCGTCGGGCAATAATATAGCCTTTATTGTTTAGTAGTGTTGTAAGCTGTTCATCTGTAAGTGGTTTGGAGCTATTTTCGTTTTCAACACATTCTTTCAGAAGAAATTTTACTTCTCGGGAGGAAATATCTTCTCCCGCTTCGTTTTGCATTGCTTCGGAGAAGAAGAATTTTAGCGGATAAACACCACCATTGGTTTGCACATATTTGCTACTGCTCACACGAGATATGGTTGAGATATCGAATCCGGTTTTTTCGGCAATATCTTTTAATATCATAGGCTTGAGCATAGTTTCGTCTTCGGTGACAAAAAAATCGTATTGAAAATTAACAATGGCTTCCATTGTTCGCTGGAGCGTGTTTTGACGTTGACGTACAGCATCAATAAACCATTTTGCTGAATCCACCTTTTGTTTCATAAACAAAACAGCCTGTTTGGCATCGCTGCTCATGCTCTCTTTGTTTTGGGCATATCCTTGCAGCATTTCGGAAAAATCGCGATTGATTTTTAGTTCAGGTATGTTTTTATTGTTCAAATACATGGTGATTTCGCCGTTGTAGGATTCCACAATAAAATCGGGTGTGATATTGCTCATAGCTAATTCTATCGAATCACCCAGCGCGTTTCCCGGTTTAGGGTTGAGCGAAATAATTTCATCGATAGCATCGCGTAAATCGTCTTGCGAAATACTCAGCTGACGCATAATTTTATCGTAATGCTTGCGCGAAAATTCTTCGAAATAATTTGAAATAATTTCCAGTGCCAGCTTATTGTCTTTGGTAGGCTCGTTTCTTTGTAATTGTAGTTTCAGGCATTCCTGCAAATCGCTTGCGCCAACACCCGCAGGGTCAAGATCTTGTATGATTTCTAAGATTGATTTTAATTTCGCTTCGTTAATGTCAAGATTTTGTTGAAACAACAAATCGTCGGATACGGCTTGAAGGCTTCGTTCTAAATACCCGTTTTCATCGATATTACCGATAATATATTCTGCAATTTTTTGATCTTGAACATTCAGTCGGCGTAAGCCAATTTGTTCTAACAGAAATTCATGGAGGCTTTTATCGTTAGAGTAAGTGGCTTCAATAAAATCGGGTTCGTTTCTTCTGTGAGATTTATTTAATTGATAATCAGGGATGTCATCTTCCGAAAAGTAATCGCCCAACACAATATCTTCTTCCGAAATATTGCTTTCTCCCTCTATATAATCATCTGTACTTTCTGTATTAAGCTCTTCATTTCCTTCTTCTAACGCGGGGTTATCTTCTAACTCCTGTTTTATTTTATCTTCCAACTCCACCGAATTCAATTCAACCAGTTTTATCACCTGCATTTGCAAAGGCGATAATTTTTGAGTTTGTTTGAGTTCCTGTTGTTGTCTAAGTGCCATAAATAATTATGAATCCCTTTTAAGAAAACAAAGATAGCTAAATTAGCTTTTTTGTTATTCAACTTAACTTTTTTTTGTGAATGGTGCTAATGGTGAAGGGAATTATGCTGACCGCTTTATTGCTTTATCCTCCTTTCATGTCATTAAAACATGCAGAATTGGATTTGAGTTCATTCTGCTTGCGTTTTTATTTCACTATTTGGGCGCTATATGAGTAGTTAGGTTGATAATTTCTGTTATTGCATCTGAATTGTTTTCCGATAAATTAATCCAATGTATTTCCTTATCCCTATTAAACCACGTGAGCTGCTTTCGGGCGTAGTTTCTAGAGTGTTGTTTTATTTTATCGATAGCAAAATCGAGGGTGCAATTTCCGGCAAAATACTCGAATAATTCTTTATATCCCACAGTGTTCAAAGAGTTCAGGTGACGTTTTGGATAAAGTTTTCGAGCTTCTTCCATCAAGCCATCTTCAATCATTTGATCAACGCGTTGATTTATTCGGTTGTAAAGTTCGTTGCGATCGCGTGTAAATCCGACCTTTACAATCCGGAAACTTCGTTCTTTGTTGGGATTTGTTCGCAGCGAAGAATACGGTTTTCCAGCCATAAGGCAAACTTCCAGTGCATGAATTACCCGTTTGGGATTTTTTAGGTCAACTTCGTTGTAGAAAACAGGATCGAGAATTTTTAATCGGGCACGAATGGCATCCAAACCTTCTTTTTTATAGAGTTCGTAGATCTCTTTTCGTAATTTTTCGTCTATGGTGGGGATTTCATCAATTCCTTTGCAAACGGCATCGATATACATCATCGATCCGCCCGTCATTACAACATACAGATGCGTTTTTAGCAAATTTTCGATAAGCGGAACAGCATCATCTTCAAACTGGCTGGCACTGTAATAATCTTCCGGTTCAAGCATTCCAACAAAATGATGAGGAACGCGTTTTAGTTGTCCTTCGGTTGCTGCAGCCGTGCCGATAGACATTTGTTTGTAAATTTGTCGGGAATCTGCCGATAAAATCGAACTTTTCAGCCTTTCGGCTATCTGAAGGCTCCATTCTGTTTTACCTACACCCGTGGGACCAAGCAAAACGAGCAATGTGTTCATTGTCAATTTGATTATTTAGTAATTCGATGAAAGTTCAGTAGTAATTGCCTAAGGGCGAGCGTTGTTTTGCTTCGCGTTATTCATTGTTGCGTTGAATATCCATCGAATAACAATGGATTTTAGTATAAGTCGCCTTCTTCAGCGGATATTGAAATGTCGTCTAATCCCTCAAAACCTTCTTTGTCGAGTTCGTCTAAATCGTAACTTTCATCTCCAAAAAATGACTCATCTACATCTAATGAAGCAGTTGAACTTGTCATTTCATCAAAGTCGAGCGATTGTTTAGGCGCTTCGCCTATTGAAAGAGTACATTTCGGTTTTTTTAAGTTTTCTCCGGTAATAATTTCTGATAACTCAATAAATAAGGCTCTCTCGGTAAGGTAGTCGAAAACGAAAAGTAGTTTTTGTTTTTCATCTTCCAAGTGGTCATTTAGCACACATTCTTCCATTGTATAAGGATCTTCGTCGGAGTAAGTATCCATTTCCACGAGAGTGACTTCCTGTTTCTTGCGCCAATTATCGTCACAGATAAAAAAGGAAGCCATCTCGTTTTCGTTGAAGCCGGTGCTGCTGATAATCGCTTTAAATAAATCCAAAAATGTATCGTCAGCGTCTATTTTTATTTCTCTTTTGAAGTTTTCTACTTCATCCGATATAATTACGAATCTGAAAATCATAAAAAAGCGTGTTTAATACTCGTTTATTTGATTTCAAAGGTAATAAAAACTTTTTTAAACAAAAGATGATTTTCAACAAAATCATGCATTGACGGTAAATTGCGTAAATTTTATGTGCAGCTGTTGCAATATTTAAAAATTTGTAGTACTTTTGCATCACTTTTCTGAAAACGATAGTTAAATTCTTCAGTAGCTCAGTCGGTTAGAGCATCTGACTGTTAATCAGAGGGTCGCTGGTTCAAGTCCAGCCTGAAGAGCGAAAAGTAAGGTTTTAAAAAGTGAATATAATTCTTCAGTAGCTCAGTCGGTTAGAGCATCTGACTGTTAATCAGAGGGTCGCT
>JAUNUM010000031.1:0-5111 GCA_030538215.1 Bacteroidia bacterium | reverse complement strand
GGTTCAAGTCCAGCCTGAAGAGCAAAAAAGCGAGTCGATTGGCTCGCTTTTTTGTTTATTCTAAAACAAAGTAATGGTAAAATTCGTTTATCAACTTGAATATTGAATTAGTAATATGAAGAAAGTTCTCGTTACATACGCTTTTCATAAAGAATCTATTGCCAAACTTTTTGATAAATTTGATGTTTTTATGCCTCAGAATAAAGACATGAAACGCGAGCAAGTGTTGGAAATGATTCCCGATTATGAGGTTTTGATTCCTAATTTCAGCTTCTATACCGATAAGGAAATAATGGATAGAGGCACGAAATTGGAAATAATTTCGAATTATGGCGTTGGTTACAATAATATAGATGTGGATTATGCCACCCGAAAAGGAATTGCGGTTACCAACATTCCCAAAACAACGTGTGAACCCACGGCAGAATTGGCTTTTGCTTTACTGCTTGCCGCCGGAAGGCGAATAGGATATTACGATCGAAAATTACGCGAACATCGAGCAATTGATTGGGGTGTGTACGGCGATGCCGGAATGTCGATTTTTGGAAAAACGTTGGGAATTATCGGAATGGGACGAATTGGACAGGCGTTGGCACGGCGCGCGGTAGCATCAGGGATGAGTATTATTTACAACAATCGAAATCGATTAAGTAAAGATATCGAAGAGTGTTACGGAGCAAAATACGTTTCTTTTGACGAGTTGCTGCGCACCGCCGATTACATTTCGCTGAACGCACCTTCTACTCCCGAAACTTTGAAAATGATCGGCGAAAATGAATTGTCGATAATGAAGCCTACGGCTGTGTTTATCAACACGGCGCGTGGAAATATGGTGGACGAAAAAGCGTTGGCAAAAGCGCTAAAAGAAGAAAAAATATGGGCTGCCGGGCTGGATGTTTACGAAAATGAACCCAAAATCTCTCCCGAATTATTGGCTTTGGATAATGTGGTGCTTGCACCTCACGCCGGAACCAAAACTATTGAAGACAGGTACAAAATGGCAGAGGAGATGATACAGAATATTATCGGGTTTTATGAAGGGAAATATGAAATTTCGAGGGTGAATTAAATATTGTAGAGACACACGGCCGTGTGTCTCTACTGACATCAAACATCAAACTTTTTACATGTCTGCATCAAACGTAAAACAACAATTACTGACTTTCGGAAATCCCGAAAAGGCAGAACATTCAAAATATTTCTTCAAAACCGGAAAAGGGCAGTACGGCGAAGGCGATAAATTCATTGGTTGCACCGTTCCCGAATCGCGAAGCGTGGCGAAAGCCAACAAATATCTTTCGTTTGAAGAGTTGAAAAAGCTTTTGAATGACGAATATCACGAATGTAGGTTTTGTGCACTGATTATTTTAACCGAGCAGTTTAACAAAGCCAATAAAGAAAAACGCAAAGAAATAGCGGATTTTTATTTGGCAAATGCGCATCGTGTTAATAATTGGGATTTGGTAGATGTGTCGGCGTACAATATTTTAGGAGAATGGCTTTTGGATAAAGACCGGTCGATTTTATATCGATTGTCAGAAAGTGAAAATCTTTGGGAGCAGCGTATATCTGTTGTTTCCACGTTGGCCTTTATCCGAAAAAACGATCTTGCAGACACGTTAAAGTTATCGGAAAAACTTCTCTCCCATAAACACGACCTGATGCATAAAGCCTGCGGCTGGATGTTGCGAGAAGCGGGCAAGCGCGACGAAAAAACGCTTACCGGTTTTCTTGATAAATACTATAAAATAATGCCCCGAACCATGCTTCGCTACTCGATTGAAAAATTATCACCCGAACAAAAGAAGCACTACATGCAAAAATGAAAATAAACGACAACGGCAGATATGCCCGCCCAAGTGTGTCCACACACAAATTATCCAACGGTTTACGTATTATTCATCAACCCTTTCCATCGGAAATATCGTATTGCGGAATAGTGGTTAATACAGGTTCGCGCGATGAGTTTTCGGACGAACACGGAATGGCGCATTTTGTGGAACACCTGTTGTTTAAAGGCACTAAAAAGCGCAAAGCGCATCACGTTATCAATCGTATGGAGAACGTGGGCGGCGAACTCAATGCTTACACCACAAAGGAAGAAACGTTTATCTACACCACGTTTTTATCCGAATATTTCGAGCGGGCAATGGAATTGCTGAGCGATATTGTTTTTCATTCCACCTTTCCCGAAAATCAAATTCAAAAAGAACGCGATGTTATTTTAGACGAGATAAACAGTTATATCGACTCTCCATCGGAATTGATTTTTGATGATTTTGAGAATTTCCTTTTCCCAAATCATGAAATCGGACATTATATATTAGGAACTACCGAATCATTACTCAATTTAGATAAAGAAAAGATCGGAAAATTTGTAAACAGGCAATATTCACCCGAGAATATGGTGCTATTCTCATTCGGAAAAACACCTTTTTCTAAAGTAATACGGTTGAGTGAGCAGTTTTTTAATTTATCGCATCTTTCACACTCCATATTCAAAAAACGAGAGCGCCCTTTGATAGAAGTAGCTAAGAAATATCGAGTTGAAAAAGATACCGCTCAAACACACGTTATGCTTGGAACACACGCTTTTGATATGTTTCACCCCGACAGATATTCACTTTATCTTCTGAATCATATTTTGGGCGGGGGTTCAATAAATAGCCGACTCAATAATTCGCTTCGCGAGAAGAATGGTTTGGTGTATAACGTAGAATCGAATCTTGCTTTATATACCGATACGGGGTTGTTTTCCATTTATTTTGCCTGCGATAAAAAGCAGGTGGGGCGATGCCTAAAACTTATCGATAAAGAATTACAAAAACTCATTGAATTTCCTTTATCTGCAAATCAACTAACTACAGCAAAGCGACAATACAAAGGACAATTGGGCATTGCTTCCGAAAACAACGAAAGTATCGCTTTAAGAATGGCAAAAAGTTATCTTCACTTCAACCATTATCTCCCTTTGGAGGAAGTTTTTCCAAAAATTGATGCTATAACTTCTGAACAGATACAGAATTTGGCAGAAAAATTATTTATTTCGGAGCAATTGTGTCAGTTGGAATACTTCTGAGTTTAACAACTCTCTTTTCCCCAACAAACATCAAAAAAATGCTCGTTAATGAAAATTATGTTAAAAAAGCGTTGATAATTTCCACAATTGTTTTATTAACATTTTGTAGTTTTCTTTTTCTACAGTACTTTTAACACGTATTTCTTGTGAAATAACCGTAGAATAAAAACAAACAAAAAAATAAAACGGTTGTTTAGTAGAGAGCATTAAAAAAACATTGTTTATAGAACAAATTATTTTATTTAATTAAAAATTGAATTATGAAAAAAATGAGATTATCATTAGTAGTTGCCATGTTGGCAATAGTAACTGCAGCAAGTGCACAATTGAGTTTAGGTGTTAAAGGTGGTGTTAATATGTCGAATTTCACAGGAAAAGAAGTAAAAGACACTAAAATGAAATTGGGTTTTAATGTAGGTGTTTCAGCCGATTACGAGTTTATGCCTAATATGGCTATACAATCCGGCTTGTATTTTGTAACCAAAGGTGCTACATTAGCAGAGAAAGAGGAGGAGTTATTAGGTCTTAAAGTAAAATCATCTATAGCTCTTAATGCAATGTACTTACAAGTACCTGTTCATTTTGCATATAAATTAGATGTAACGCCTGGAACCCGTTTGGTATTCCATGCAGGTCCGTATATTGCTTATGGGGTAGGTGGAAAAACAAAAGCTAAAATAAAAATTTCCGGAGATATTCCTGCTGAATTCAAAGATAAAATAAATGAAGAGATTAAGAAAATAGAAGGCGAAGGAGTAAACACATTTGATAAAAAAGAGGGAATAAAACGCTTGGATGCAGGTTTAGGCATTGGCGTGGGTGCAGAATTTGGTCGTTTCTTGGTTGACCTTGGTTGGGATATGGGATTACTTAATCTTTCGGAAGACAAGAATTCACCCGTGAGAAATCAAAACGCATACCTCTCTGTAGGGTATAAGTTCTAAGAATATTATTAAAAAAACACAACGTAAAACATCGTTCAGAAATGGGCGATGTTTTTTTTGTATAAAAAAATGATAATTTTCCTCTAAAAAACAGAATGTGTGTAAGTGGCTGCATAAGTGTTGTTTGTGGAACTCTTGTGCTTCCATGAAAAATTAATCAATCTTTTTCGCAATTTTTTTTCTAATTTGATAAGGGTTTTTAGTTTTTGTGCGTCCTATTATCAGAAACGCACAAAAAATGTTTCGATATTTTTTATAAACAAACTAATTAATTTAAAAAAAAGAATTATGAAAAAGATTGTATTAGTATTGGCAATGGTTGCTATGGTTGGAGCTATGAGCGCTCAGGAATTAACTTTTGGTGTTAAAGGTGGACTCAATATGTCTAACTTTACCGGAAAAGGAGTAAAAGACACCAAAATGAAATTAGGCTTTAACGTAGGTATTGCTGCCGATTACGAATTTGCAGAAAATATGGCTATTCAATCGGGATTGTATTTTATGAGTAAAGGAGCAAAAAAGGAAATAGCTCTTGGTAAGGATAAAATAACTCATACTGCAAATGCATATTACTTGCAAATTCCGGTACATTTTGCTTATAAAGTAGATATAGCTCCCGAAACTCGCATTGTTTTTCATGCCGGCCCTTATGTTGCTTACGGCGTGGGTGGTAAAAGCAAATATGATTCTAAATATACGGATATCCTTAAAAAAGCCGGTATATCGTTAGATCAAAACACTTTTGATAAAAAAGTAGGTTACAAACCTTTCGATGCAGGTATTGGTTTAGGTGTTGGTGCAGAGTTTGGTTCTTTCCTTGTTGACTTAGGTTGGGATATGGGGTTGGTTAATATTTCGAGAGTGAAAGATGCACCTGTGAAAACTCAAAACGCATATCTTTCTGTAGGATATAAGTTCTAAGAATATTATTAAAAAAAACTACAACGTAAAACATCGCTCAGAAATGGGCGATGTTTTTTTGTTTTACACCTAATATTATATAAAAAGTTTACACTGAAAAACAACTCTTGAAAGCTTTTACATATTATTCAATAAGCTGATTATGGCAATTGAATGTTAAAATTTAG
>JAUNUM010000144.1 GCA_030538215.1 Bacteroidia bacterium | reverse complement strand
GATAAAAGAATTAATTTTGTATAAAACCTGTAACGGTTATTTAGGACTAGTCATAAATTTTCGATTAACAAATAATTGGAATAAACTTTTCTGATTTTTTCTCATCAAACATTTTGTTCTTTTATTAAATTTGTATCAATTAAACAGAAGAAAATGGAAAGTAAATACAAAAAACTTGTCAAATGCTTAGTACTGGACGCAATCGGTATGGCTTCGGCAGCAATGCCTATTATCGATGTTGTCTGGGCGCCTATAGCTGCATCCATAAGCTACAAAATGTTTGGCGAAAAACGAGGTAAATTCACTTCTATTATCACTTTCATAGAAGAAATTTTACCGGTTACCGATGTCATTCCATCATTTACCATTTTTTGGTTTTTATTCGATTTCCTTCAAATCGGCAAAGAAGCAAAAATGACAAGCCAACCAATTGATACAGAATTTGTTGAAATTAAATAAACACTATTTTAAACTTTATGAATCTACGAAAAATTATTAGCTGTTTAGTTCTATTTTTCACTATAACAGCCTATGCTAACACATCGAAAGATGAGAACTCCCTATTGTGGAAAATTTCAGGAAATGAACTCGAAACTCCATCCTATTTATTTGGGACACATCACTTGATTCCACTATCATTTTTAGACAATATTGTCGGTTTGGACGAAGCTTTTGAAGCAACAGAACAAATGGTAGGCGAGCTCGATATGAGTAAAATGAACGAGCTACAGTTGAAAATTATGGGAGCGGCCATTATGCCAAACGAATATGACTATCGGTCACTTATTAGCGAACAAGATTTTCAGTTGCTCGACGAAACACTAAAAGAGCTTGTTGGTGTTGGGTTAGACCAACTTGGCAGAATGAAGCCCGCCATGCTGAGCAACCTGATTTCCATCACATTATATCAAAAGTATTATCCAAATCTATCGAACAAAAAAAGTATTGA
Source organism: Bacteroidia bacterium (assembly GCA_030538215.1). Taxonomy (GTDB): domain Bacteria; phylum Bacteroidota; class Bacteroidia; order Bacteroidales; family Dysgonomonadaceae; genus Petrimonas. The sequence goes on along the minus strand of JAUNUM010000144.1, from coordinate 2,619 downwards.
TCAGTATTTTCAGGAAGAAGCTGTTAAACGCTCTCGCTACGTAAAACCACTGGAAACTGCTGAAGAACAAATTTATGTGCTACTGGAATCTCAAACCATTGAAAGACAATCTGAAATGCTCACATGCATGATACATCATCCGGAAATATTGAAAGAACAGATGGATAGATTACACACGGCGTATTTGGCGCAGGATTTGGATGCATTGGATATTTTGTATAGAGAAGAACTGTCCGACGATCCATGTCCCAGCACACAAAAAGAGAAAGATGTGATAAATAAAAATCGGAATATAGAGTGGTTGAAAGTTCTTCCCAATATTATGCAGGAAAAGTCGTCATTTATTGCTGTTGGATGTCTTCATTTAGTTGGAGAAGATGGGCTGATTGAAGGATTGAGAGAATTGGGTTATACTGTGGAGCCGATAAAATAATATGCCAATTCACTAATGTGCCAATATGCCAATTAAAATTACTCATTGGCATATTGGCATATTGATTTATTTTTTCATTAGCAACACTACATTTTCCACATGATGCGTGTGCGGAAACATATCCACCGGTTGCACTTGGGCGACCTTATATTTGGTATCTAATAAACTTAAATCGCGCGCTTGTGTGGCGGGATTGCAGCTTACATAAACGATGCGTTGCGGTTCTGCAAAAAGAATGGTTTCGATAACATCATCGTGCATTCCGGCGCGTGGCGGATCGGTGATGATAACATCGGGACGACCGTGCTCGTTGATAAAATCTTGTGTCAGGATTTTTCTCATATCCCCGGCAAAAAACAGCGTATTTTCGATATTGTTGTTACGTGAATTTTTTCGTGCATCTTCAATGGCTTCTTCTACAAATTCGATTCCGATGACTTTTTTTGCGCTTCGCGCCACAAAATTAGCGATTGTTCCCGTTCCGGTGTATAAATCGTACACCAGTTCGTTGCCCGATAAACCGGCAAAATCACGTGCAATTTCATACAAATTATAAGCCTGGCGGCTGTTGGTTTGGTAAAACGATTTGGGCCCGATTTTGAAACGCAAGCCCTCCATTTCTTCCACAATATATTCGCTCCCTTTCCAGCAAATTACTTCCTGATCGGTAATCGTATCGTTGGCTTTCCGATTGATGATGTAAAGCAGCGACGTTATTTGCGGAAACGTATCGGCAACAAAATTGAGGAGTTTTTCTCTTTTTTCAATATCATCTTCGTAAAACACCACAATCACCATCCATTCACCAAGCGATGTGTTGCGAACGATCAGTGTGCGCATCAAACCATTTTGATTGCGCAGATCGAAAAATGAATAATTGTTTTGCAGACAAAACTCACGAGTAGAATTTCTAATCTGGTTCGATAAATCGTCCTGTAACCAGCATTTATCAATATCCAGCACTTTATCAAACATTCCCGGAATATGAAATCCTAAGGCATTCATTTGCATAAATTCTTTATCTGAACCGATTTCTTTTTCCGTAAGCCATCGTTTATTGGAAAAGGTAAACTCCAATTTGTTGCGATAAAACGTAGTTTCAGGCGCTCCTAAAATAGGTAAAATTTCGGGGAGTTCTACTTTCCCGATGCGCGTAAGATTATCCTCAACCTGTTTTTGCTTGTATTTCAGTTGCTCATCATAAGGCAAAATTTGCCATTTGCATCCGCCGCAAACGCCGTAATGCGAACAGAAGGCATCGGCGCGTTTTTCGGAAAATATTTCAAAGCGCACGGCTTTGCCTTCGGCATAACTGCTTTTCTTTTTAGTAAGTTGTATGTCGGCTACATCGCCAGGAACAACAAAAGGAACAAAAACCGTCAGTCCGTCCACTTTTGCGATGGCTTTGCCTTCGGCAGCAATATCGGTGATAAGCACGTTTTCCAATAGGGGAAGTTGTTTTCTTTTTCTTGCCATTTTGTTTATCGCCAAACAATGGGTAGATTTCTGTAAGTAATCTGAATATCGTCACTATTGAATCCCAGTGTGGAGAAAAAACTGATTTTCACCATCGTAAAAACGGGCGTATCGACAGGGACATTCGTGTATTCTACCGAAAACTTCACGGGAACATCTCGCTCAAATTTCTCGATGCGCCCCGAAGTTCCCAACGTCATTTCGTAGATCGTCGTTTCGTTTCCTTGCGGGTCGTAGCTCAGCGCACTTTGCGGTTGCAGCGTGCGCACATCGCCACCATTCACGGCAATTCCTTCTATTTTCACTTTTCCCGATGCCTTGTCTCCAGTTACCGAATTAATTTTGAACGTAACGTTTCCTTCGGTAGCCTCTACATTGGAGTTCATCAATTTCAGCGTTTCCTTGTAATAATCTACCTCTTTGGAGAGCAAAGTTACTTTTACCTCTAGTTCCGAGATGCGTTTGTCTTTAGGGTCTGCCGTTTGCGCCTGAATGCCGCACAAGCAACAAAAGGAGAAGAGGAGAATGAGTTGATTTTTTTTCACCGTCGTTATTATTTTAGATGTATCAAGACACAAAGATACAAATTGATTTGCAATTTTAATTTTCGGATGACGAGAAGATTCCGCGAATCGACGCGCGCGGGGGTACGATTGGCGCATTCTCCGTGCAGAAATGAACTTTCACCATGCAGAAATGAGGTTGCACCG
>JAUNUM010000143.1 GCA_030538215.1 Bacteroidia bacterium | reverse complement strand
TGATTATTTACGAGGTAAGAGAAAACGATATTTATGTGCTGACTTTTTGGGACAGTCGTAGAAATCCTGAGGATTTGGAGAAGATGATAGAGAGATGAAAATGTTTTACGCTCGAATTTTAGACACGTGAGAATTTATTAATAATCCGAATATTAAAATGGTCGAATTCGGCCACTTTAAACCCCTCGAATTTGAGGGGTTTAGATAATCGAATAATAAAAATATTTGCTTATTCGCGCTCTAACTCAGCGCAAATCAGCGAAAAAAATATATACATAAAAATATGTCAGAAAAAACAAATCCCACCATTGAGGAACCTAAAAAATCCCTCAATTTCATCGAACAAATCGTAGAAAACGATTTAAAAGAAGGTAAAAACAACGGACGAATCCAAACCCGATTTCCGCCCGAACCCAACGGTTACTTGCATATCGGACACGCCAAAGCCATTTGTCTCGATTTTGGCATAGCAGAAGATTACAACGGCATCTGTAACCTTCGGTTTGACGACACCAACCCCGTGAAAGAAGATGTGGAGTACGTAGATTCCATTATGGAAGACATCGAATGGCTCGGATTTCATTGGGGAAACATTTACTATGCATCCGATTATTTTCAGCAATTGTGGGATTTTGCCATCAAACTCATCAACGAAGGCAAAGCCTACATCGACGAACAGTCGGCAGAAGAAATTGCCCGTCAAAAAGGCACGCCCACTACACCCGGCACACACAGTCCGTATCGCGACCGTCCCATAGCCGAAACATTGGAGCTATTCCACAAAATGAACAGCGGCGAAATTCCCGAAGGCAAAATGGTATTACGTGCCAAAATCGATATGGCATCGAGCAATATGCACTTCCGCGACCCAATTATTTACCGCGTAATCCACATTCCACACCACCGCACCGGAACACAGTGGAAAGCCTACCCGATGTACGATTTCGCACACGGACAATCCGATTATTTTGAAGGTGTTACGCATTCGCTCTGCACACTTGAGTTTGAAGTGCATCGCCCACTCTACGATTGGTTTATCGACCAATTAGCCGACAGCGATTATCGTCCGCGACAAACCGAATTTAACCGTCTGAACATGACTTACACGATGATGAGCAAACGCAAACTGCTCCAACTCGTGCAAGAAAATCTCGTTACCGGATGGGATGACCCACGTATGCCCACGCTTGGCGGCTTGCGACGCCGCGGCTACACACCGCAATCTATTCGCAACTTTGTGGATAGCATCGGCTACACTAAATACGATGGAATGATTGATGTTTCGCTGCTCGAATTTGCCGTGCGCGAAGACCTCAATAAAAAAGCCGTTCGCGTTTCGGGTGTTATTGATCCGGTAAAACTCGTTCTCACCAATTATCCCAAAAATCAAGTTGAGGAGATGGAAGCCGTGAATAATCCCGAAGACGAATCGATGGGAAGTCGCATGATTAAATTTTCGCGCGAACTGTGGATTGAGCGCGACGATTTTATGGAAGACGCTCCCCGAAAATATTTTCGTCTCACTCCGGGCAACGAGGTGCGCCTCAAAAACGGATATATCGTAAAATGCACCGGATGCAAAAAGGACGAAGACGGAAATATTACCGAGGTTTATGCCGAATACGACCCACAAACCAAGAGCGGTATGCCCGAAGCCAACCGCAAGGTAAAAGGCACCATTCACTGGGTATCGGCGCAACACGCTATTGACGCCGAAGTGCGTTTGTATGATCGCCTGTTTATGGTGGAAGACCCTGCCGGAGAGAAAGAAAAAGATTTCCGCGAATTGCTTAACCCGGACTCACTTATCGTGAAGAAAAACTGTAAGGTGGAAGAGTATCTGAAAGATGCCCAACCGCTCGACAGTTTTCAGTTCCAACGCATTGGTTATTTCAATGTAGATAAAGATTCAACTTCCGAAAATCTTGTATTCAACCGCACGGTGGCACTCAAAGATTCGTGGAAGAAACTGAATGGCTAAGAGCATAGAGCGTAGGGCGATGAGCAAAGTACTGAACTTTCATTGCCCAAAACCCTTTGCCCTTCGCTCTAAGCCCAAAGCTTATATAATGGACGAAGAATTAGACATATCATCTTTAGTAGAAAGATACGAACAAATGCAGCTTTTCGGCAAGAAAATTTATTTCGATGCTGATGAGTTCGCTATGCTTGCCGATTACTATAACAGCTTAGGAGACAACAAAGAAGCCGAAGACATTATTAACGAAGGACTTATAATGCATCCTGCAAGTCCCGAATTAATGATTTTGAAAGCAAAAACGTTAGTGTTTTCCGAGTTATATGACGAAGCGTTATCGTATCTGAACAATATTCCCGATGAAGGCGATATAGAACTCCCTCTACTTCGAATTGAGAGTTTGCTGCATTTGAATAAAACGGACGAAGCCAACGAGATAATTAATGAAACGATGAGCAAGGAACTGTCTATTGATGATTTGTACGTTTTCATTACCGAAATTGGTTATGTTATGAACGATATTGACAATTTCGACCGTGCCATTTCCTATTTGGAAGAGAGTTTAAAGATTGATGATTCCAATCCCGATGTACTTATCGACTTGGCGTACGCCAACGAAATGAAAGGTGATTTTGAGCGTGCAATTGAATATAATAATCAGTTACTCGATATTGATCCATACTCATTTGAGGGCTGGATAAACATCGGAAAACTATACTCTATGAACGAAGAGTTCAATAAAGCCATCGATGCTTTCGATTTTGCTCTCACTATCAACGAAAACGATGTATCAGCCCTCAAAATGAAAGCATTGTCACTTTATTTGAACGATAACGCACCTGAAGCCATTCGTATTTTCGAAGAATGTATCCGCATTTCTCCAGATGATGAGTCGCTTTATGATTCGCTGCTCGAGGGTTATGAAGCTATGGAACAATACGACCAAATGGCGCACATTATCAACATCAAAGAAGAACGTTTTGGAACGAAAGGGATTACTACAAGACGTGCATTTTTAGAGCTTTTAAAAGATAATTTCCCGGAAGCCCATGACTTATACAATAAAATACCGGAAGACGAAAAAGAGTCGCTCGACTATTATATGCTCGAAGGTGAATTGACATTTATTGGCGGTGATTTGCGAGCTGCAGAAGCAGCATACATAAAAGCTGCTTTGCTTTCAGAAAATAACGAAGAAATCATTGATCGATTGGCAAACGTAAGCGTAGCACAGGAAAAATACGAGCAGGCAGCTGGATATCTAAAACAGCTACTGGATATTGCGCCCGATTATCCCACTGCAAAGTCAAGATTGGCATTTATCCGTTTCGAGATTGGAACTAAAGAACCTTTCGATGAAATTATGAAACAGTTTTCTGACGATGAGCTACGTGCTTTACTTCACGTTATTTCGGGTAACGAAAATGCCGATTTTTCAAGTTTCGACCGTCAGAAAATGCTGATTCGCCTTAACGAAGCGCGTGAAAACAGAGTATTATTCAAAAATATAAAATACTGATAAAATAGTTTAAATTATTCTGCCTTCGTAAAACCTAAAAATAGCTTCTAAAGTTTTACGGAGGTCTTATTTTATTATTTTGACTAGTCCTAAATAACCGTTACAGGTTTTATACAAAATTAATTCTTTT
>JAUNUM010000030.1:17168-32472 GCA_030538215.1 Bacteroidia bacterium | reverse complement strand
CCTCTGACGGATATGTCCGACCTCTGACGGATTCAAAACAGTTTCTTAATTTTCTATATTCATTTTCATTGTTGACATAATCTAACGTTCAAGATAACTTTCTTACAAAGTTAAGATTTGCGGACATATTCGATATACATTCCTTTGATTTTTTAAAGAATTCTTTATATTTGTACTTTGATTTTTTAAATGTCGATGCAAACAATAAACGACTTCTTAACTACTCTACACACCTATATCGGGGGAAATTACTGGTTTATTTTCCTTCTGCTGGGAACGGGAATATTCTTCACTTTTTACCTTAAATTTCCGCAAATCAGGTATTTCCGCCACGCTATTCGAATTACGAAAGGCAAGTACGATAAATCCACCGATAAAGGTGACACATCGCACTTTCAGGCACTGGCAACGGCTCTGTCGGGAACGGTGGGCACGGGAAATATAGCGGGCGTGGCACTTGCCATTCACTTGGGAGGTCCGGCGGCGATGTTTTGGATGTTGCTTACGGCGTTTCTGGGCATGTGTACAAAGTTTGTGGAAGTTACGCTGTCGCATAAATACCGCGATTTTGACGAAAAAGGGATGGTAGCCGGTGGTCCGATGTATTACATGAAAAAACGGCTGAATATCCGCAAAAAAAATGGAAAACTTATAAAAACCGGATATTGGCTTGGCGGTTTTTTTGCCGTTGCTACTATTTTATCATCGTTCGGTTCAGGAAGTTTACCACAAATTAACAGTATTTCTAATTCGGTTTTTGCCACGTTCGGTATCAAACATATTATTACCGGCGCTGTGATGGCACTTCTGCTGGCGCTTATCATTATTGGCGGAATCAAGCGAATTGCCAAGGTTACCGAAAAGTTGGTTCCGTTTATGGCAATTATTTATTTTTTGGGAGCAATAACCGTTATCATCTTTAATTATCAAAATATTATTCCGTCTTTCATCTCAATTTTTCGCGATATATTTACCGGTACGGCTGCCATTGGTGGATTTTTAGGTGCCGGTTTCGCCTTCGCGTTCAACAATGGTGTAAACCGCGGATTGTTTTCCAACGAAGCGGGACAAGGTTCGGCACCCATTGCGCACGCAGCAGCCAAAGCGCACGAATCCGTTTCCGAAGGAATAGTAGCCATTTTGGAGCCGTTTATCGATACCATTATTATTTGTTTTCTGACGGGATTAGTGTTGTTGTCGTCGGGGGTGTGGAACGAAAAACTGCCCAACCAATTCCAAAAAACGGATATTGAAGTGCTTACGACGATTTACAACGAAAATAATCCGACAGATGTGGCTAAGCTCAAACTCCATCTCAATAATACTACCGAACTTCCTCTTTTTACGGGAAAACTGAACGTTGAAAACGGAGAAATCCAACAGAATCAATCCATTATTCATGCCCGTTCGCTTGCCGAAAATGTGATGATTCGGAAATTGGGGCAACCTTTCACAGGCGAAATCGATGTTATAAATGGTAAAGTTACCACCACGCCCAACGACATCACGTTTCAGGGTAATTCGCTTATCCACAGCGCTCCACTTACCACGGCAGCGTTTAGTAAAAGCTTTTTTGGTGATTTCGGAAAATACATCGTCGCATTCGGATTGTTGCTTTTTGCCTTTTCCACATCCATCGCGTGGTCGTATTACGGCGACAGAGCCGTAACATACCTGTTCGGAGCTAAATATGTGATGGCTTATCGAATTATTTTCGTAACCGCATTCTTTTTTGCATCGTTTACCGATACTACCATCATCTGGAATTTATCGCTGCTCACGGTAGCGTTTATGGCTATTCCTAACCTTTTTGGGCTGATGGTGCTGCACCGCGAAGTAAAATCGACAATAAAAGAGTACTGGAAAGGATTTCGAGAAGAATATTCGGAAGAGAAAACACCGAAGGATTATTAGAGATATTCGACAGTTATTCAGTTGTAATTCAATGGATATTCGTTGTGGAATTGAATGTTTAGAATGAAGTGAATAATTGACTTACGCAACTGTCCCCTTTTTACAAAGGGGGGCGAGTTCCGACTTTAATGTCGGGACGGAGGGGTTAAAAATTTAAACGTCCAAAATAATGAAACGACTAACTTTTCTCATCCTGCTCCTTCTCACGCTGCACACCACCTGCGCACAAACCAAACACATTACTCGCATAGGATTGATAAATCCTGATACAGGAAGTTTGGGAAACGCGCTAAATCTGGTCAAAAAAGGGTATTTGCATGCCGATAGCATCGTTATTGTGGGACTGTTACACAAAACGCAAAAAGCCACAATCAACGCTACGCGTACTTATTTGCAGAACAACGAACTGACGAATGTGAAGCTTTTTGTAGTACAAGGAGATATTTCTCTCGACAGTCTTTTCGTGGAAAATGCATGTACCCGAGAGTTTCGGGAGATTTTTGAAAAAACTGATGCTATTATTCGTTTTGGAGGAGACGATATTGCACCGAAAATTTACGGTGAAGAAACATTTCTCACCACCGAACCGGTGCACAAAGGACACAATTGGGAAATATCGTTTTTGTACCATTTGTTGGGCGGTTTTCAGAATCCTGCTTACAAACCTTTTCTCGAAGAGAAACCCGATTATCTCGTGTTGGGAATTTGTCTCGGAATGCAGGAACTAAACATAGCAACCGGTGGTTCTATGTATCAAGATATTCCGTTTCAGATTTACGAAAAAACTACCTACGAAAATATTTTGAAAGAAAATCCGGCAAATATTCACAAAAACTATTGGGATCGTGTGGACAATGAAAATGAGTATTCGCACATTCAGTTTCATCCAATCAAGATTACTAAACGAAGTTTTCTGGATTTCAATAGGATTTCGAAAGAACCTGTAGTGGCAAGTGTGCACCATCAGGCAGTAAAGAAAATTGGGAAAGGTTTTAGTATCGTAGCCACCTCCATGGACGGAAAAGTGGTGGAAGCGTTGCAGCACACCCGTTACAAAAATGTGTACGGCATTCAGTTCCATACCGATTTTTCGGTACTGTACAACGATGATATCACGTTCAAGATTTCTCCTACTGAAACGCTTACCTTAAGTGATGATACACATTTGTTTCACAAGCTTTTTTGGGAAGATTTTAGCGGGAGATTAAAGTAACTTTCAGGTAGGGACACATCGGACGTCTCTTAAACCAACAAAAATTATTTAGAGACGTAGTATATTCCACCTATTCCATCGATACAAAATCACTATTTGTCGATATTAACTATTTCCGTACTATACATTTCAGAATAAAAACTATTTTTGTAGAATGTCTAAAATAATATCAAATCATAAAACCATCAAATTATGTCAACAGCAGTTAAACTTTACTCCTTTAATTTAGCAAATACAAAAACGTATTTGTTTGCTGCATTGTTTGTATTAGGCAACTTGCTTTTACCACAGTTAGCACACTTGGTTCCACAAGGCGGATTAATTTTTCTGCCCATCTATTTCTTCACACTCATTGCCGCTTACAAATATGGTATTCATGTGGGATTGCTAACGGCTGTACTCTCGCCCTTAGCCAATAATTTATTGTTTGGGATGCCACCTTCGGCAGTGCTTCCGGCAATTATTGTGAAATCTGTTATTTTGGCAATTGCAGCAGCTATGGCAGCCAAACATTTTGGGAAAGTTTCTTTCTTGGGAATTTTATTGGCAATTCTTGCTTACCAAGTGGTTGGAACAGGAATTGAATGGGCAATGACTCAAAACTTTTTCACTGCCGTTCAGGATTTCCGCATCGGACTTCCCGGTATGCTTATCCAACTTATTGGTGGATATTTTGTATTGAAAGCATTGGCAAAAATTTAAAGTTATTCAATAGTTATTCGGTTGTAATTTGCGCTTCGCGCGATAATTCGTTGTAGCGTTGAACACTTCAACAACACAACTGAATATCTACTGAATTACAATTGAATTACAATGAACAGCAAGTCTTTTGAAGAAGTAGTGCAAAGGTTTCGTGAGATTGAATTTCACGAAACTTTCGATATAATAGTGGCGATTGCCAACGGCGGAATCATTCCGGCAGCAATTCTAAATCAACGGCTGAATATCGATATTCAGTTGTTGAAAATTAATCTGCGCGATCCGCACCAAAAGCCGAAATATGACAGCCCGAAACTTGTTTCGCCCGTAAATTTCGAGTTTAAAGATAAAACTATTCTTTTGGTGGAAGACCGTATTAAAACAGGGGCGACTGTAAAATTCGCCATCAATCTTTTACAAGGTGCCAAGCAAATAAAAACTTTTGCTGTAAACGGAAATGCTGATTATGCACTTTACAACGAAGATTGTTTTAAGTTTCCGTGGATAATCTAAGAAACTGTTTTGAATCCGTCAGAGATCGGACAAGTTTTTACAAATCTGATTTTATTCTTATTTTTCTGATTTTACGAAATTAATAAAACTATGGACAGACGAAATTTCTTAAAAGCTGTTGCTCTTACCGGCGCAGCTATCACAACCATTAAAGATGCGGATGCGATGAGCGTACTTACGCAATCGTTTCAAACTTCCAATGCCGCAACAAAATACGATCTTGTTGCCATTATGGGCGGTGAACCCGAAATCATGTTCCGTAAAGCTATTGCCGAATTGGGAGGAATAAAAAACTTCATCAGCAAAGGCGACAGAGTATGTGTGAAACCGAATATCGGATGGGATAAAACTCCCGAATTGGCTGCAAACACCAATCCAAAACTGGTAGCAGAAATCATCAAACAATGTTTCGATGCAGGTGCCCGCGAAGTAACCGTTTTCGATCACACATGCGATGACTGGCGCAAATGCTATGCCAACAGCGGAATTGAAACAGCCGCTAAAGCTGCCGGAGCAAAAGTTGTTCCCGCGCATCAGGAATCGTATTACAAACCGGTTTCGTTGCCTAAAGGCAGAAGCCTGAAAGAAACCAAAATCCATCAGGCGATTATTGACTCCGATAAATGGATTAACGTTCCTATCCTTAAAAATCACGGTGGCGCGCAATTGACCATTTCCATGAAAAACTACATGGGAATTGTTTGGGATAGAGGATTTTTTCATGCCAATGATTTGCAGCAATGCATTGCCGATGTTTGTACGTATGCAAAACGCCCGGTTCTGAACGTTGTAGATGCTTACAGATTGATGAAAACAAGCGGCCCGAGAGGAAAATCGGAAGCCGATGTGGTATTATCGAAAGGACTTTTCATCTCTCAGGATATAGTTGCTGTTGACACGGCTGCTGCCAATTTCTTTAATCAGGCCAGAGAAATGCCATTAGAGAAAGTGGGACATCTGGCAAAAGGACAGGAATTGGGTGTCGGAACAATGGGTCTCGACAAACTGAATATCAGAAGAGTACGGATATAACCATCGATATTCGGCTTACGCCGTAATTTGCTTCGCGTTATTCGGTTGTAATTCGTTGTGTTGTTGTAAAGACACAATGCATCGCGTCTCTACCTTAAAATTGAATTACGACTGAATATCCATTGAATAACTACTGAATATCATCTAGAATCATGTTAAAAAAAATTCGGATAACCGTATCTATAATTCTTTTTTCTTTAATAACGCTATACTTTCTCGATTTTGCCGATGTTTTGCCGCAAAGTCTCAGCGTTTTAACCGACATACAATTTATTCCTGCATTACTGGCGCTTAATGTTGTTATTCTGACTGTGTTAGTGGCGCTTACACTAATTTTCGGCCGGATATATTGCTCATCCATCTGTCCGATGGGGATTTACCAGGACATTGTTGCCTGGTTTTCGAAAAAAATTACCCGCAAAAAGAAATACACGTTCAGTAAAGCGAAAACCGTTCTTCGGTGGAGTGTATTGGGCGCTACACTTGTCGCTTTTCTGTTCGGATTTTCATTTTTAGTCGGCCTGCTCGATCCATACGGCGCTTACGGAAGAATAGTTACGCACATTTTCCGCCCTGCTTATCTGGCGGGAAACAATTTGCTGGAAGCCATTTTCACATCATTCAATAATTACAGTTTATACAAAGTCGGCATCTATTCGCTGGGAGTATCTTCGATAATTATCGCTTTGATCACGCTGCTTGTTATTGGATTTTTAGCGTGGAAAAACGGCAGAACCTACTGCAACACAATTTGTCCGGTGGGAACTACGCTTGGATTTCTAAGTCGATTTTCGCTTTTCAAAATTCAGTTTGTGCACGACAAGTGCAACATGTGCGGTTTGTGTTCGATGAAATGCAAAGCGTCATGTATCGATGCAAAAAATAAAATCGTTGATCATAACCGATGCGTAACCTGCTTCAATTGCATTGAAGTTTGCAATCGTGATGCGATGAAATATACGTTTATCGGTCCGAAAAAGAAAAAAGAAGTTGAACCCATTCCGGCTTTTTCATACATTAAGGAAGACAAATCGATAGACGAGTCGAAACGCCGTTTCCTGTCGGCTACTTTAATCACAAGCATAGCAGCAGGGCAACTGCTTGCTCAAACAGCAACAGAGCCGCTGTTACCCAAACGCGAATTGAAACGAAAAACCCCGATTGCTCCGCCGGGAGCGTTAAATTTCGATCATTTCCGGGAGAAATGTATTTCGTGTCATCTTTGCGTAAGCAAGTGTCCGTCGCACGTGATAAAACCGGCATTTCTGGAATATGGACTGGGCGGGATGATGCAGCCGAAACTTTATTTCGATCACGGTTTCTGTAATTACGATTGTACCGTTTGTTGCGATGTTTGCCCGACAGATGCGCTGGTAAAACTTACTCAGGAAGAAAAGCACCACACGCAGATGGGAAGAGTGAATTTCATTATCGAGAACTGTATCGTGTATTACGACGAAACCAGTTGCGGCGCCTGTTCGGAGCATTGCCCTACTCAAGCCGTTCGCATGGTTCCTTACAAAGGTGCATTAACCATTCCCGAAATCGAGCCCGAAATCTGCGTGGGTTGCGGCGGATGCGAGTACGTATGCCCTGCTATTCCGTACAAATCCATTTACGTAGAAGGACTTACCGCTCACAATATCATTGAACTCGAACAAGAAGAAGTGGAAGAAGTTGAAATTGATGACTTTGGGTTTTAAGATGTAAAACCAACACCAGAAATTTATTTATCCAAACGCCCGAAAGGGCGCTTGGTGGTTGAGAGATATTTATATTTTTCGCATTATTAATATGTTAAAATGCCATGTTTTTCAGGTAGGAACAAGTTGATAATGCAAAACACGAAACTATTAATTTCGCATATAACCACGTGTAAATCTTGTTTTAATTGAAATGTGAAAAAATATTATTATTGATATTGAATGATAAAGAAAGTTGCGTATATTTGTGTGTTACCTGCAATTTTAAGACGACAAAATGAACCGACACCAATATAAAGAATTGATAATTGAAGTGCTTGACGAGCCGACCTACAAATTTGGTTCGGCAGACAATAATTTCAATTATTCAAAAGCCTATTTTGGTGACAATGCTGAACAATATCCGACATCTAAACACGGAATAAAAATTTATCATGACGACCAAATAATTGATAATTGCATTATTATCGGCTCAGGTGGTGCGACAGGGGTTCATCAAAATTCATCTCTCGTTGACAATGACCGATTAGTAATTTGTTGTTGCGACTCAGTATTTAGCTTGACTCTTCCAGACCTTGAATTAAAATGGAAAACTCAAGCAGACCAAGCAACTTGTTTCCAAATTTTCAAACAGCAAGACGACTTCATTGTACACGGTGAACTCCTGGTAACAAAACTTGACAAAGACGGAAATAAAAAATGGGAATTTGGTGGTGCGGACATTTTTGTTTCAATAGACAATGAAGAAGAATTTAAAATTGAAAATGACGGAATTTTATTAACGGACTTTGCAAAGACAAAATATAAAATAGACTTTGACGGAAAGCTACTCTGGGACACATATAAGCGGACAGAGAAAACTGCAGGCAACATCACCTTGCCAAAAGCGGGACGGACGTGGTTACAGAAACTTTTCGGCAATTAATAAACATTAATAGTAGCTTGACAGATGGTGCTCCGAAAGCCCCGCATTCGGCAAGTTGCAAGACATTATGCAAAAAAACTAACGAAGTGACTTGTAGGCACTCCGTTAATAAGCAGTAAAACTCTGTTCTATTATTTCGTATCCAACGGATTTTCGACTTCTTTGAAGAACTGATTCTGTAATTCGGGAACGTTTTTGGCTGTATTGATATTCTTAAACTGAAACAGAACTCAATAACTTCTTCACCATTTCCGAAACAGCACGGCCTTCAGCCTTTCCGGCAAGTTGTTTGGTGGCAATGCCCATCACTTTTCCCATATCTTTCATGGATGTGGCACCGGTTTCAGTAATGATCGATTTAACTGCCGATTCCAACTCCTCCGGAGAAAGTTGTGCCGGAAGAAATTCCTGAATGACTTTTAATTGCGCGATTTCGTCAGCCGCTAGATCGGCGCGGTTTTGAGAGGTGTAAATTTCAGCGCTGTCTTTACGTTGCTTCACCATCTTTTGAAGAATTGCCGTTGCCGCTTCATCCGAAAATTCATCGGATGCGCCTTTGGCGGTTTTGGCTTCCAGAAATTCTTTTTTTACTCCGCGCAACGCTTCCAGTCGCACTTTGTCCTTGGCAAGCATCGCTTTTTTTATTTCGTCTGAAATTGTATCGAATAAGTTCATAACTTAATAAGTTTAATTACCCCCGCCCCCTAAAGGGGAGTTTTAGGGCTTTAATATAATTAATTGCAATTCGTGTAATGGAATTTTACGGGTTATAAGTCCAAGTTAAAATGGTTGAATTGCCCTTTCAGGGCACATTTTATCGTGTCATTTTCAACCCAACGCGTCGCTACGCTTTGCATTGGGCTGAATTAAATTAGGCTTGCAGCCTAAAAGCAACACAAATAATTAAAGTAGGCTACTAACTCCTTTGCTCTTTGCTCTTTGCCTTGTATCAATCAAATAACGATCCTGCAGAACGGTTTTCCGTTTTAAACAGGCGTGGATTGAAATCGCGATCGCGTTTAAAAACCGGTGTTTTCTCCAGTGCTTCCAGCACTTTATCGTCATCCAATTCATCCATAGTAAGAATAAACGGATCAAAATTGTAATTGTTGGAAGAGAGCATTTTCAATCCCGATGCCCCGTAATACTTATCAATAAGTTTCTGCTCTTCCTCCTCTTCTTGTCGCCGTTGATCTTCTTTAATTTTTCTTTCCAGCTCTTCGGCTTTTGTTCGGGCATCATGTTGTTCTTCAATTCCGGGAACATTCATAATGGAGAATCCCGTTGCCAGCAAGGTTACTTTCACTTCTTCTCCCAAGTTTTCTTCTACGGCTGCGCCCCAAATAACTTCTATTTCGCGACTGAACTTGGCCATAAAATCATGCAGTGCGTTCATTTCCTCCATCATCAACGGATTTTCTTCTCCAAAGGAGATGTTGATAAGGATTTTTTTCGCGCTGAAAACATCGTTATTATTGAGCAACGGCGAGTTGATAGCGTCTTCGATGGCATCGTTCACCCTGTTTTTTCCGGTTCCGATACCGCGGCTCATAATAGCCACTCCGCCATCTTTTAATGTAGTATTCACATCGGCAAAGTCAAGATTCACATGTCCGTGCATTGTGATTATTTCTGCGATACTTTTAGCTGCCGTAGCCAGCGTATCATCGGCGCGGGCAAAGGCATTGAGCATGGTAAGGTCGTGGTAAATATCGCGTAAACGCTCGTTGTTAATTACGAGCAATGCATCCACATTTTGAGCGATTTCTTCAACACCTTTCAAAGCTTGCACAATTTTGCGAGTTCCTTCGAAAACGAAAGGAATAGTAACAATTCCCACCGTAAGAATTCCCATATCTTTAGCTATGCGTGCCACAACGGGAGCAGCTCCGGTTCCGGTTCCACCACCCATTCCAGCGGTAATAAACGCCATACGGGTGCCGTCGCTCAACAAATCTTGAATAAGATCGATACTTTCTTCGGCTGCTCGCTGGGCTACTTCGGGTTTATTTCCTGCACCCAGTCCACCGGTTGTATGTTCGCCCAATTGTACTTTTACCGGTACGGGTGAACTCAATAGCGCCTGATTATCGGTGTTGCAAAGTGCAAAGGAAACATCGTGAATGCCCTCTTTGAACATGTGGTTTACGGCATTTCCGCCGCCGCCGCCCACACCAATTACTTTAATAATTGCCTCTGTGCGGCTTTCTATTTGAAAGTCTAATATATCGATATCCATATTTAGGAATATTTTTGTTTACTGATCATCATCCTCTTCCTCGAACATTGTCGAGAACATATCTTTCATTCTCCCACCAATGTTGATGGATTTTTCTTTTTTACCCTTAGATTCCTTCTCCTTGTGCTCTTTGACTTTGCTGTCTTTATCTCCAAAAAAATTGCTCCAAACCGATCCTCTTGATCTTTGATCCGTTTCATCGTCGTCGTATTCTTCAACTATTTTTTCACAGTTCTCATTGGCAAGCAAAAGCATTCCCAATGCCGATGTCAAAGCCGGATCATTGGCATATTCGGGAGTGTTATTTACGAGAGTTTTTCTTGATGATGCTCTGCGAACAGGTAAATCGAGTTTCTGATTCAGATATGCCTCCAGATTTCTCAATTGAGATGCTCCGCCTGTAATAATAAGTCCTGCGCCAAGTTGCTCCTGATATCCCGAAAGTTTGATTTGCTCTTTAATATTAGCCGTAATTTCATCGAGACGCATCACAATAACCTTGTTCAATTCCACTAAATCAATATCGGCTTTGGATGAAAACGGCGATGAGAAAGGTGAGCCTTCGCTATTTTCTTTGGCTTTACCGAATTTTATTTTGTATTGCTCTGCATCACTCTCCATAAAGTTGAGTTCTGCGATGTCTTTTGTTATATTTTTCCCACCAAAAGGTATTGTAACCATACGACGCAAGATACTGCCTTTATAAATAGATAAAGCAGTGGTTCCGGCTCCAAAATCAACAAATGCACAACCCAGTTCTTTTTCTTCATCGGTGAGAGAAATGGCTGCAGAAGCAATTGGGGCAACTATAAAATCGGCAATTTGCAAGTTCCCTTTTTCAACAATAGCTTTTTCGATATTGGAAGCTAAGTTTGGCCGACCTACAACAATGTGATATTCAGCCTCAACCGTAGAGCAGGTTACACCCACCGGATTTTTCTCAGGCTTGTCGTCCAGAAAATACTCTACATCGCCAATGGCATATTTTCGTTTTAAATCGGGTTTATATTTGTCAACGGCAGCGCGAAGTTGTTCCACAACGTCTTCGGTTACAATACCTGACGAAGAAAGTTGCTTCATTTCCCTGATCACTTCCGTGTGAACCGATTGACCTCCCAGCGAAACATAAACTTTTCCGATTTTCTTACCCGTAGAGTTTTCGAGCATATTGATTAGTTTTCTCACAATCGCGCTGGCTTTATCAATATTATAAACTGTTCCGCGGCGGATGCTGTTTTCCGACGGCAAAGACACGCATTCCAAAACGGAAATGACGTTGCTTTCGTTTTTACGTCCGATAACGCCGGTAATTTTGGAAGTTCCCAAATCGATGGCAGCTATAAATCCTGATTGAGTCATATATTATTTTGTTTGATGTTACAAGTTTGATGTTTGGTGTTTAAGTCCATTCGTCTAGTCAAAACTATTTTCTACTTTTTCGTACAAACCACTTGGTTGTCGTATTTCAAATTTATTTCCGAATACCTGTTCCAGCCCACCACATTTAATCCTTTCTCGATAAATACGGCAAATTTGGCAAGTTTTTCGGAATAATTATCTAATTTTCCGAAAACAATTCTGAAATCTCCGGCTCGTGGAATTAAATCCACATCTTTGTTGGGTTTCACTACAATTTGGTCAATCCATGCATTCCATTTGGGATTTTCATTCAGAAATTCAGCAAAATCGTACAGCTCATTCTGCGCATATTCTTCATCGATAGCTCCCGTGGCAAGAGGTACATATACGGTGAAGTTCGACGAAATGGGCATTCTCTCCCGATTATTATCGATATAAAAACTTCCTTTTGTATCGGAAATAACTCGCAAAACCGGCTCACGCTGATAAACATTGGCAACCACCAATCCGTTTTGAGCGGTATAAACCTCGGCAGATTTTACCAGTTTATTGGTCAGAATCGTATCAAGAATCTGTAACGTATTTATCTCGCTCATTGTTTTCCCCACTGGATATACTTTTTTCCTTTTCAACAAATCTTCGATGTCTTTTTGATGTATAAACCGAGTGTGCGTGCTGTCTTTGACAATAACCTCAAATTTATTGCACACTTCGTTTTTGGATGAATCATTGAAGTAAATAGCCGAAAAAATCAGGTAACCGATTATTACCAACGAAACGAATATGACGAGAACTTTTTTCATCTTCTTTCTTTGAGCGTTAAGCAGAGAACATAGGGTAAAACCTGATGTTAAGTGCCAAACACAAATTAGTTTATAGCATTCATAAATAAATCGACACGATTTATTTCTTCATTCTCTTTATGAAACTATTAAGAAACAAAGAAAATCAAGTCTTATCTTTTTTATTCTTAACCTCTTAATGGTTTATATTGTTTTAGACTATTAAGTGCAAAAACAAGTTTTTGTTTATTAGCACTGCTGACAATAATATAAAGTAATTGAGACGATGTACTTATGCCATTACAAAGATACAAATTGTATCGGATTTATTTTCAGGTAAATCTTTTTTCTAACAGTTGTTTTATTTCCGGTAATATATGTTCAATATCACCTGCGCCCAACGTAACCAAAACATCCAACTCTTTGTCTCTCAAAAAGTCGAGTAATTCCGATTTTTTCAGCAGTTTTTTTTCTTTCGATGTAATTTTATCGAAGATCACTTCGGAAGTTACGCCGGGTATGGGTTCTTCTCGTGCGGGATAAATATCCAGCAAAATCACATCGTCCAGCAGCGACAAGCTTTGAGCAAACTCATCGATAAAGTCACGCGTACGCGTATAAAGATGCGGTTGAAAAACGCCCGTAACTTTCCTGTCGGGGTAAAGCATCTTTATCGATTGAATGGATGCTGTCAACTCGTTAGGATGATGAGCGTAATCATCGATAAAAACGATGTTCGGAGTTTTCAGCTGAAAATCAAAACGCCGTTTGGCTCCGCCGAAAGTTTTCATTGCGGCGCGAATTTCGTCGGGTTTAACACCACTCAGCGTAGCTGCAGCAATTGCTGCCACCGCATTTTCGATATTTACTTTTACGGGCACACCCAACTGAATATTAAGAATACGGATATCGGGAGAAACAAAATCGAAAATAATTTCTCCACCTCCGATACGGATATTTTCAGCATGAAAATCACCTTCCGATTCTGAATAGGTAAACACTTTCACCGATTCGTCAATTCTTGGTGTTACCGGTGCATTTTTCTTCAAAATCAGATACCCATTCTTACGAATAAGCGATGTGAAATGCTCGAAGCTTTCGCGATACGCTTCCGCCGTACCGTAAATATCCAAATGATCGGGATCGGCAGAGGTGATGATTGCAATCCAAGGGTGCAGCCAGTGAAACGAACGATCGTACTCGTCGGCTTCGGCAACGGTAATGTTACTTTTGTCCGACAACAACAAGTTGGTTCCGTAGTTTTTGAGAATCCCTCCCAAAAAGGCGTTGCAATCCACAGCCGATTGCCTTAGCAAATGGGCAATCATGCTCGAAACAGTGGTTTTTCCGTGTGTGCCGGCAACGCAAACGGCGTCGCTCGATTTAGTTATTTCGCCCAATACCTGCGCACGTTTCATCATCGTGAAACCGTTTTGTCGGAAATATTGCAACTCGCTGTGCGATGCGGGAACAGCAGGCGTATAAACGACTAGCGTTTTCTCTTTGTCGAGAAATTCGGGCGGAATGGCTCCGATATTATCGTCATAATGCACAAAGGCTCCTTCTTTTTGGAGTTCTTTCGTGAGTGGTGTTTCGGTACGGTCGTAACCGCCCACACGTTTGTCTTGCGATAAGAAATAGCGGGCGAGGTTGGACATTCCGATGCCGCCGATACCGATGAAGTATATTAATTCATAATTCATAATGCACAATTCATAATTAAAGCCAAGGGCTAATAGCTAACAGCCAATAGCCGGCTGATTTCATCCACTATTCGTTTTGCCGAATCTCTCTGAGCCAATTTTGTAATATTCTGGCTGAGCGATTTCAGTTTTTCATTATCATCCACAAGCCTCAATGCTGTATCGAAAAGTAAATCCCGGGCATTGGCGTCCGATACCATAATGGCGGCATCTTTGTTTACCAGAGCCATCGCGTTATGCGTTTGATGGTCTTCCGAAACGTTGGGCGAAGGTACCAATATAACCGATTTGCCCAACAAACAAAACTCCGATATGGAGCCGGCGCCGGCACGCGAAATAACCAAATCGGCAACGGAGTAGGCGTAATCCATACGGGAAACGAAATCGAGCAGATGCACGTTGGAGGGAATTTCGCCGCGCTTTTGCAAATCAGTCATTTCGTTGAAATAATATTTGCCGCACTGCCAGATTACTTGCACATCGTCAGTCGCATTCAGTTTCGGGAAAGCGGCAACGATGCTCTCGTTGAGCGTGCGCGCACCGAGACTTCCACCGACCATCAGGATGGTTTTCTTTGCGGGATCGAGGTGGAAAAACTCGTAACCTTTCTCCCGATTTTCTTTCGAGATCACCAAATCCTGTCGGGTTGGGTTGCCGGTGAGCACGATTTTTTCTTTCGGGAAGAAGCGTTCCATTCCTTCGTATGCCACGCAGATAACGGCTGCCTTTTTTGCCAATAGTTTGTTGGTGACTCCCGCAAACGAGTTTTGTTCTTGCAGCACGGTGGGTATGCCTGCCGATGCCGCGGCTTTTAGCGTGGGACCGCTGGCGTATCCACCCACACCAATGACTGCGTCGGGTTTGAAAGTGCGGATGATGCTGCGCGCTTTACGCATACTTTTGAACAGTTTTGCAACAACGGATATGTTTTTAAAGAGGTTTTTGCGATCGAAGCCTGCCACGGGCAATCCGATTATTTTATATCCTGCAGCCGGAACGCGTTCCATTTCCATTCGTCCGGTGGCTCCAACGAAGAGTATTTCGGCATCCGTCCAGCGTTCTTTGATGGCGTTGGCGATGCTGATGGCGGGAAAAATGTGACCGCCGGTGCCACCGCCGGAGATGATGAGGCGGGGAGGCGGGGAAGGGATGGTGCGAGATTGGGACATGGGGCGATGGGTTTTGATGTTCTACTTCCTGTTTTTGTCGGCTGTTTATAATT
>JAUNUM010000030.1:10595-17158 GCA_030538215.1 Bacteroidia bacterium | reverse complement strand
GGGGTTGGCTTTGTTGTTGGCGTTAAAATTGTTACCGCGGGTGCCACGGCCGTTTATTTTGAAACGGGGTGTGGGGTGTGGGGTGTGGGGTGTGGGGTGCATATTGTTTGGGGTTTGAGTTATGAGGTAGAGACGCCACACTGTGACGTCTGTACAGTTATCAGTTTTACTGTTCACTGCCTACTGCAATTAATGCATCAGACCGGTTATCGGTCAGATGCTGTTGCAAATTTACAAAAAAAAGACGGCAACCTGTTGCAGTTTCCGTCTTTTTATTACACATTTCACAATTCGGGGGCTACATCATTTCCGAAGGGGTTTCGGGGGTTTCGGGTGCCTCTGCTGCAGCAGCTGCAGCTGCAGCTTCTTCCTTTTTTTTCTTTTCGGCACGGGTGCGTTCGAGACGTTGGTTGGCGGTGTCTATACCATCTTTGATGCGAGTATTGAGTTGCGGAACCAATGTTTCGTATTTTTCGGCACCCTCTACAATGATGAGTGCGTTTACGGTTTCGCAAAACTTTTTAAAGGCTTCTTGTGTTTCGGTGCGAGCCGTTTTTACGGCACCTGCTACAAAGCGTGCTTTTTCTTCGGTTTGCGACAGTTTTTCTTTCTCAAACTCCTGGTTGTTGGTTTTGATGTATGTCACCAACGATGTCAACCCCAGAGTTTCCACAGCCGTTTTCACTGCCTCTTTTTCCAAATCCTGCAACAGGTTGGTGAGCACACCCGTTTCGGCATCTTGCGCCATGCGAGCAATATCGCGCCCGTTGCCGTAGGGTTTGAATGTGGCGAGAACAATGTCTGCAGCGGTTTCCTTTGTTTCATCTACTCTAAAATCGGCATACTCTGTGGCAATGGAAAACATTTTGCGCACCCCATAATCACGTCCCTCCTCGGCATCGGGCAAGAGGCTTGATGTGGCTTTCTCTTGCACCAGCGCATCGTCAAAAACATTGAATTTGTTTTGCAAAAACGATAAAACGGTTACATACAATTCACTTTTTCCTTCTTTTGCAGCAACGGCAAAAGCGATAGCGTCGGCAAAAAGTTGAAACACTTCCCAACGCGACAGTCTTGTTAGGTCTCGATGATTAATTTTCATAAAATATTTTTTTAGATGTTGATTTACAAAGATATAAATAACTTTGAGATAACCAAGACTTATGGCTGTTTATTTTCCGCGACACGTGTCGGGGCTAAAATCGGAAGCTCCGACAGTGCTCCAACAGGTGTCTCAGAGGTTTCGGAAGTTCCGATAGCGTTCCGACAACCGGCGCAACTGTTTCGGAAGTTCCAACGGTGCTCTGACAATTGTCGGGAGTGTTTCGGATGTTCCGATGATGCTCTGACACCTGTCAGAGGTGTTTCGCGGTCTCAGATGATACTTCGACAACCGGCACAAAAAAAGCTATCGGCGACCTCTCGTTAGAGAAATGCGCCGATAGCTCAACTCAAAACAATGAACTATGAAATAGTGTGCAGTTACCCCCCCAATCCGTTCGAGTTTTTAACTCGGACACCAAACGCTATGCAGCTTGAAACCGCTTCTGTTTTGGGCACAAAGTCTTGCCCGATTTTGAGGGATTGCAAACCATGCGCCAAGGGGAAGGGGGAGGATATTTTATTGCCGAACTTTTCCTTTCCGATTTACAAGTAATACCTTAACCCAAGGGTAACGTTGGAGCGTGAGGCATTTAAGCGGTTTTCTTTATTAATTTTTGGCACATCGGGCGCGGGGCTAATATTATTGAAATTAATGGAATTGAAATATCCCACAACGGTTGACAGATCGAACGCCGCTCCCCAATGTTTCGAAAATTTGCGCTCTACTCCAATAGAAAAATTCATACCCAGTGTAGCTGCCGTAATACTTCCGCGGCGTGAAGAACCCTGGTCTATAAAGGAATGAGTGTAACCCAAATAACCTATTCCGTATAAAGCGGTAAAAAACCAATCTTTACCCAAACCATACTTACCACTCAACGACACTCCGGCATAATCTAACCGTACATTTTGTTCCGCACCCTGAAAAACAGTTTTACCAAACGGCGAAGAGTAATATTGTGATGCAATAAGTCCCACACCCAATGGATAGCCACGGTGATGATAAGTATAGCCTATATCCCATGTGAGGCCGTTGCTCAATTTGGTTTCAAGTTCTTGCTGTGCCGCCGACAGGCCTTTGGTTTTTTGTGGTAAGCCGCCGTATCCCGCGTTGAGCAAGAGGGTATGCGCAGGGACAAACTGTTGTCGACGTTTGCTATTTTCCTCTAAACTGACATAAGCCTTTTGCGACGAAACGGTAACCGTATCGTTGGGATTTACCCGCAGCATCACACCGCCAATCTGATGGATAGTGCTTCTCCAAAACGAGGGTTTAATGTGATCGGTAATAAGCAAGGCATTGCCTCCGTTCTCGCGTGTAGCATCCGAAGCCAATTTTACCACCTTGTCGAACGAACCGTTTTTACGCGTCGCGAAACCACCATCCACCACAGCAATATTGCCCAATGTTTCGGCAGAAGCGGGGATGGAATCATTGTTATCCCGATTATAAACGGTCACCTCTTCTGATGCCGGCAAAGATGGATAAGATTTAATTACCTGAGTTACTACTCGTGGCGAACACGAAAAAAGAACACTTACAACAAGCAATACTCCGAGAAGTTGAAAGGTTGATTTCATTTGTAGATTGTATTTAGTTTGTGAA
The DNA here is from genome assembly GCA_030538215.1 of Bacteroidia bacterium. Classification (GTDB taxonomy): domain Bacteria; phylum Bacteroidota; class Bacteroidia; order Bacteroidales; family Dysgonomonadaceae; genus Petrimonas. Next base: position 14,448 of record JAUNUM010000030.1, on the reverse strand, counting down.
TTAATTTAATGTGTTGTTAGCTATTGGCTTTGCGATGAATTGATTTACCAATTCCTGCTCGTTTGCAACAAGGGAGGATAAAATTAAAAGCTCCAGCCAAGTTTTAGGGTAATTGTAGAGTTAGAATCTTTACTTTTGATTGTATGATTAGCATTGTCGCTAAAAACCACATCCATTTTTTGATAATCATACGCCAACGACAATCTTACCAAACTTTTATTAATAGAGTAAGCGATGCCTACCGCCGGAGAGAGAAATACTCCTCCCATATTTTTCACATTAACAATATTATCATTAACGGGAAATAGTTTTCCGATATCTTCAACCTGGTATTTTTTAGAAGCTATTCCATAACCCGCTTTAAGATTTATAAACGGCATGATCTTATTATCTCCTGAAAAAATATATTCAACACTCCCATACACCGGAATATTGAGCAATGATTGACTTTCTTTAAAAATAGTATTGTTGCGGTGATTGAATATTAATCCTACCCCGGCGCCTACACTAAATTTCTTACTTAAATTATATACCGGAGTAATATAAATTTGAGCCCCGTTAAAATCACTCTTATTGAGTTTAGCTCCATATCCTGCTTCCACAACAACGCCTATTTTATTGCTTTGAGCCATAAGGGAAGAAGTGGAAAAAGATGCGAGAATTAACGTGCTGAGAAGAAAATGTTTTATTTTCATAAACTAATCTTTTATTATCTTGTGTGAGTATTACAATTATCGTTTTGTTTCATGAAACGGGTGCAAAGGTATTCATTTTTTATAAGGCCAAACAAACAAAACATCTAAAAATCATTAATTATCAACAAGGACAATTGTCACAAAAATATGCTCAAAAACGGAGGAGAGGAATAAATAGTTGGTAGTAAAATAGAGGTTGAAATTATTGACGAAGTCACTTGGCAGTGGCTCCGTCAATAATATCACACCTGAATTACTTCGAACTCTATTTTTTCTTCCAATTTATCGATAGTTTCATTTACAACGGGGTTCTCAACGTTGTTAATTTCATCATCATTTTCTGATGAGACGGTGTGCACATCGTCTCTACTTTTCTTCCCGATACCAAACCTATCCGCGCTTAATATCAATCCAAAATAAGCGCAGGTAATAAGCGTTGACGTTCCTCCCCGACTGATTAGCGGCAACGGCTGTCCTGTTACCGGAATAAGGTTTACAGCTACCGCCATATTGACAAAAGCCTGAATAGACAACATCAGCGCCGAACCAAGGACAAGATATTTCGGGAACAGTTTTTCGGTTTTTCGTGCAATTATTCCTGCTCGAATAAGTATAATGATATAGAGCAGTAGTACGAAAATTCCACCTACTATACCCAATTCTTCAATAATGATGGCGTAAATAAAATCGGAATAAGCCTGCGGCAGAAAATCGCGCTCGGTACTGTTGCCGGGAAACACACCCAGCACGCCACCGTTGGCAATGGCTATTTTGGCGTGTGCCACCTGATAGTTTTCATCGGTAATGGTATAGTATTCATTTTCGCTGAGTTCTTTATGTCCGCCAAAATTGCTGATTCGGTTCTGCCAGGTACCCACGCGGCTTAGCGCTCCGGAATTTGTCCAATCGGTAGGGATCACTTTCAGCAAAACGATAAACAATAAAACAAAAGCAATTCCTGCTCCGGCCACTTTCAGCAATCTGAATAACTTTACATTTCCGATAAACATCAATAAAAAGATAACTATAAAAAGCAACGCAGCAGTTGACAGGTTATCCATCGCGATAATTCCACAAACGACTACCGTCAGCCCGATCATCCACTTAAAAAGTAAACCATCGTTTACACCACTCTGTTTGCTGAGCAGAAACGCAATAGTGCCCATAAGCGATATTTTGGCAATTTCCGACGGTTGAATGGTAAAGCCAAATATTGAAATCCATCGTTCGGCGCCATTTATAGTAGTTCCGATAACAGGAGTGAGCAACAGTAAGATAATGGAAGCGATAAGCAGAAAAATCAAAGAAGAAAAATATCGGTACGGAATATTGTGAATGAGAATGATAACCCCTACTCCGCCAATCAAAAACATGGTGTGACGAAGAATAGGTCCCCATTGATTTTGCTGTCTGTAAACAATAGTGCTGGTAGCGCTGAAAATCTCGACCAACGAAATCACACACAAAATAACGAATACCAGCCAGACAATTTTATCACCTTTGAAGATTTTCATTCCTACTCTCCCTAAAGTGGATTTTGAGTTTTCTAAATCTTCTTGGAAGTTATACTGGTTAATTGCTTTTTTTATTTTATCAAGCATGTTTTTACCGTTTTTTATTTACTTTTTCATTCTAAAATATTCAGATGCATTCTACATCCGTCATCGGACACCCGTCATCCGTCATCCTACAACCTCCTCACACATTCCTTAAACTGGTCGCCCCTGTCTTCGTAGTTTTTAAATAAGTCGAAACTGGCGCAGCAGGGCGACAACAATACGGTATCTCCTTTTTCGGCAAGCCTGTAAGCTGCATCAACAGCATCTTTCATCGAGTTTGCATCTTCGATATCGGATACCTTCCCATCAAAAAAATTGTGAAGTTTACTGTTGTCTTTTCCTAAAAATATCAGCGCACGCGCTTTCTGTTTCACCAAATCTTCAATTTCGGTATAATCGTTCCCTTTATCGGTTCCGCCAAGTATGAGCACTACTTTCGTGCGCATACTTTGCAAAGCGTACCAGCACGAATTTACGTTAGTTGCCTTGGAATCATTTACATATTGCACGCCTCGCACCGATGCCACTTTTTCCAATCGATGCGGAACACCTTTAAAATCGGAGAGAGCTAAGCGCAAATTATCATCGGAAATATCGAGTAATTTAGCCACAATTCCCGATGCCATGGAGTTGTACAAATTGTGCATTCCCTGCAAGGCAAGCAATTCCAGTTCCATATCGAAAACACTGTCTTTGATTTGTATATACATTTTATTGTCCTCCGAATAAGCCGTAGCTCGATAATTATTTTTTTCAGTAAACGAATACAGGGCGGATGCGGGTTTTAGTTTCTCAATTTCCTTTGTAACAATCGGATCGTCTATCCAGTAAATAAAAGAATCGCCCATTTTCTGATTGCGGATAATCCGTAGTTTTGCATCCACGTAGTTCTGCATATTATGATCGTACCTATCTAAATGGTCGGGCGTTATGTTCATCAACACGGCGATATCTGCTTTGAAATCATACACGCCTTCCAACTGAAAACTACTTAGTTCCAATACATAATAGTCGAAATTCTCCTCAGCCACCTGCCGTGCAAAGCTTTTTCCGATGTTTCCGCCCAAGCCAACATTCAATCCTGCCGATTTCAGGATGTGATAAATAAGGCTCGTGACGGTAGTTTTGCCGTTGCTTCCGGTGATGCAAATCATTTTCGCATTGGTATATCTTCCAGCAAACTCTATTTCGGAAATCACCCGAATCCCTTTTGCAATGATCTTCTGAACCAACGGCGCCGTATCGGGAATACCCGGACTTTTCACCACTTCTTCGGCAAAAAGGATTTTCTCTTCAGTGTGACCGCCTTCCTCAAAATCGATTCCGTAATCAATAAGCGTTTGTCTGTGCTCATCTTTCAACGTTCCCGAATCGGAAAGGAAAACTGTAAATCCTTTTGCTTTAGCAAGAATTGCGGAGCCAACGCCGGATTCGCCACCACCCAATATTATTAATTCATAATGCATAATGTAGAATGCATAATTATGGTTGTTTATTTACTTTTCTTAGAAGTATTTAGAATGGCGGAACCAACGCCGGATTCACCACCACCCAATATTATTAATTCATAATGCATAATGTAGAATGCATAATTATGGT
>JAUNUM010000030.1:0-10495 GCA_030538215.1 Bacteroidia bacterium | reverse complement strand
TGTTTATTTACTTTTCTTAGAAGCATTTAGAATGGCGGTTAAAATCTTTATGATTTCGATGCAATCGCCATCTATACTTTCATATTCATCTTTTGTTAAATAATCGGTTTCCATAAAGATTTCAAGCCAAAAATCCGTTTCACTTGCTTCTTTTAAAGCAATATTCATTTTCGATTCAAAATCTTTTTTACTTTGCGCCCTTACGCCTTCATGAACATTAGCACCAATACTTGTTCCACATCGTAACAACTGACGAAACAGTACTTCAATTGCGCCTTTATTCTTCTTTTGCAGATGTTGGTACAACCGAATAATTCGAATGGCAAATAATTTTGTTTTAATTGCAATAATATTATCTGTCTTCATAATAACTCCTTCATATTAAATTATGCATTATGCATTCTTAATTATGCATTGTCTTATCTCATCTTCAACGTCGCCACCGCAATTACCGCCAAAATCATTCCAATAAGCCAGAATCGGGAAACTATTTTGGGTTCGGTTATCGGCACTAACGGTTTTTGGATAAGGGCATCAATTCCCGCATTTCCTGCCTTCTGAAAATGGTGGTGTAGAGGCGACATTTTAAATACTCGTTTTCCGATACCTGTTCTTCGTTTTGTATATTTAAAATAAGTAACCTGCAGAATTACAGATAGCGCCTCAACAAAAAACACTCCGCACAAAATAGGAAGCAACATTTCTTTATGGATAAGCACGGCAAAAACTCCAATAATTCCACCCAGCGTCAAGCTGCCTGTATCGCCCATAAAAACCTGAGCGGGATAAGCGTTATACCACAAAAAGCCAACGGTTGACCCCACAAAAGCAGCAGCAAAAACCATCAGTTCATCGCTTCCGGGAATGTACATTATATTCAGGTACGAAGCAAAGTCAACACGACCGGACACATAAGCTAAAACACCCAATGCCACCCCAATTATCGCGGACGATCCGGAAGCAAGCCCATCTAAACCGTCTGTCAGATTTGCGCTGTTGGAAACTGCCGTAACAATAAGAATTACAGAAATTATGAAAACAACCCAAACAGCTTCGTCGGCAAAATCGCCCATCCACGAAACAAGCGAACGATAATCGAAATTATTGTTTTTCACAAAAGGAATGGTGGTTTTTGTGGTTTTAATATCCTGATCTTGATACCGCACCTGTTCAATAACATTATTTACACGGATTTCGGTATTTTCACGCGAAACGATATCGGGACTCAAGTACATTACCAAACCGACAATCAGTCCCAATCCTATTTGAGCAATTATTTTAAACTTGCCCTTCAGCCCTTCTTTATCTTTTTTGAAAACCTTGATATAATCATCTGCAAAACCCAAAGCTCCCAACCAAATAGTGCTGATTATCATTACTATGATATAAATGTTTCCTAATTTACCCATCAGCAATATCGCCACCAAAATGGAGATAATGATAATGATGCCACCCATGGTTGGTGTGCCCCGTTTACTGTACTGTCCTTCTAAATCGAGATTACGAATGGTCTCGCCGATTTGTTTTCTTTGCAGCTTACTAATAATTTTAGCGCCGACAATTACAGAAAAGAGCAACGAAATAATGGCTGCAAGCGCTGCCCGAAAAGTAACGAACTGAAACATTCCGGCTCCGGGAACATCGAGTTTGTCTAAGTATTGAAAGAGATAGTACAGCATATTTAGTTTTGAGTTATGAGTTGTAAGTAATGAGATACACGGTGCGAGATGCGGGGTGCGAGGTTAAAAACTTCGCCTTTACCCAAACTATGTTCGCCAGTTAGTCTCAACATACTTAATATAATTATTTATTTTTCCACCTAAGTTATTGTATTCGTTATGTAACGGTTCAAAGTGTTCTTTTAACTGAGGGTATAAATGTAATATTTTAATCAGATGACCGATAGTTTCGTCATTACTGGAATGAGCAAAAACCAAAAAACGGATATACTCTTGTTTATATCTTCTGCGTCCGTACCCTTCAATAATGTTCGAGACGATACTATCTGTCGAACGGCGCAGCTGGGAGCCTAATTCATAAAGTTCAAATTTGGGCAGCTTCAATGATGCCGGATGTGCCTTAAAAAACAGTTCCAACGAAATAGTATAAATTTCCAATTTTTTAAAACTCATGTCGATATTCTTTTTTTGTTAAATTTATAAATCCTTCATCCTACACACCTCGCACCTCGCACCTAAAAGTTTTTCTCCACTTCTTCTTTATCGTCAAAATGATGTTTCACGCCTTTAACCTCCTGATAATCTTCGTGGCCTTTTCCGGCAACGAGAATTACGTCACCGGGCTTAGCCAGTGCACAGGCAGTTTTTATTGCTTCGCGACGATCAACAATCGAAAGTGTTGTCCGGCGTTGTTCGTCATCCAGTCCGGCAACCATATCATCGATAATATCCTGTGGTTCTTCGAACCGGGGATTGTCGGACGTGAGAATTACCTTGTTGCTCAGTTCAACGGCTTCACGCGCCATTAACGGGCGTTTGGTTTTGTCGCGATTACCGCCGCAACCCACTACCGTAATTATATCGCCTTTTTGATCGAGCACTTCGTGAATGGCGTTGAGTACATTGGTAAGCGCATCAGGCGTATGTGCATAATCGACAATAGCCGTAAAATTCCTGGGCGAACGCAACGTTTGAAAACGCCCTGCCACAGGTTTTAAAAGCGACAACACTCTGAGCACTTCATCCGGTTGTTGTCCCAGCAAAACAGACGTTCCATAAACTGCCAGCAGATTGTACACGTTGAAAACACCCACGAATTGTACAATAAGTTGCTTTCCGTTTATTTCGATTTCGGTTCCGTCGAAATGTTTCTCAAAAATTCGTGCTTTAAAATCCGCTAATCCTTTTACGGAGTAAGTATATTGTTTGGCTTTTGTATTTTGAAACATCACCGATCCGTTTTTATCATCGGAGTTGGTGAGTGCAAAAGCTGTTTCGGGCAGAGAATCGAAAAATGCTTTTTTGACGTTCCGATACTCCAGCATATTTTTATGATAATCTAAATGGTCTTGGGTGAGATTGGTAAAAACACCGCCTTCAAATTTTAATCCGTATATCCGTTTTTGGTGAATAGCATGCGAACTGACTTCCATAAAAGCGTATTCACAACCGGCATCCACCATTTTTCGCAGGAAAGAGTTGAGCGTAATGGGATCGAGTGTGGTGTGGGTTGTTGGATAGCTTTCATCGTTTACATAGTTGGCAACCGTTGAAAGCAATCCTGCTCTGTAACCCAATGTACGAAACATTCTGTGTAATAAAGTAGCAATGGTTGTCTTTCCGTTTGTTCCGGTCACACCAACCAGTTTTAGTTGTTCTGACGGATTTCCGAACCAGACAGAAGCTATTTGCGCCAACGCAACAGCCGAATTTTCAACCTGAACGTAAGTAACTCTCGAAAAATATTCTTCGAACATCGGTTTGTCGTAAACCACCACCAGAACATCCTGTTCTATGGCTTTGCCGATGTAATCGTGTCCGTCGGTTGTGATTCCTTCCACAGCCACAAAAAGCGATCCTTGCTGCACTTGACGCGAATCGGAAGCGATACTTTCTACATCTACATCTTTTTCACCGTGAATAGCTACGATTTTACATTTTTCTATCAGTTTACTTAGTTTCATATTTTTTATCTGTATTTCTGTTTTCTTTTATTTTCTCAATATATTCACGGATTTCGGTCAATGTCCGCATCGGATAATCGAAAACTTCAAAATTTTCGAAACGAAGCACCGTTATTTCCAATTCATTTAATCTTTTTGTTCTATTTTCATCGCGTTCTTGTTGATATTTCTCGTTATGCACTTCGTCATCTAATTCTATGGCTAATTTGTATTTAGGGGAATAAAAATCGAGAATGAAATTTTCCACACTATATTGTCGCAAAAAACGCACTCCATTTAATTGTTTTCTCCGTATCATTTCCCAAAGAGAGGTTTCCGCAGCTGTCATATTTTTTCTTAGCTTGCGTCTGTATGGTTGCATATTTTTATCGTTTAGAACCATTTTAGTTTTTTAAACCCCTCCGCTTCGCTCGTCCCCTTAAAATTAAGGGGACATTCGGAGCCGATTAACCATTAACACAAAATTTTAATCAACGCGAATCTTCTCTTCTGATAAAGGGAAGTATCCGAAGGGGGATGGGTTAGAAGACAATTACCTGTCCGCCCCTTCGCCCTTTTCCTCCATCGCCCAGTCACCCTCTCGCCAAGTCGCCTTCACCGCAACGTTATACTTATTGTTGTTCCTTTTACCAATTTACTTTCCGGTGCAAATGATTGAGAAACCACTTTCCCGGAGCCAATCAAGTTGACACGCAAGCCCGATTTCTCCAGCAAATAAACCGCGTCTCTTGCTCCCATTCCCAATACTCTAGGAACCGTATTATTATTCATAGTCAAAGCCTGCGGCTGATAAGCCACACTATCGTAATTCACTTTCACCCAATCTGAAGCAGAACTGGAAATGGAAGATTTGAAATCTAACATAGATAATACCGCTTGACTATTTTTCCGATTACCGCTTTTAATGGCGGGCATTTTCTGTAATGTGGAATCTATTTTCGCTTGTTCGGGAGCAAGTTCGGTTCGTTTTACAAATGTCTGTTCCGCTATATTTTTGAAAACCATACCGGCTTGTCCGCCACCCGATGGAACGCCCTGTGGTTTTCTGATTCCCACAAAGCAAGTATATTTGGGAGCATCGGCCGGAAAATAGCCGCAAAACGAAACGTAATAGCCGCCATACCCGCCACCGCTGGCAATTTGAGCAGTACCGGTTTTTCCCGCTATATCAAAGAAATCAGATTTCATCATCTTTGCCGTTCCATTCTCAACAACTCCCACCAACATTTCCTGAATCTGGACTAATGTACTTCCTTTACATATTTTTTCGTTCACAACTTCCGCCTTGTATTCTTTCACTATTTTCCCGTCTTTCAACAAGGTTTTGGCGATAAATGGCTTAATCATTTTACCACCGTTGGCAATGCCATTATAAAACATCAACATATAAATGGGCGGAACTTTGGATTCGTAACCAAAAGACATCCAAGGAAGTGTGGTTTTTGACCAGTAATTGACTTTATCATCTGGAAATCTGATGGATGAAGTTCCTTCAATTCCATTCAACGGAACATCCCAAGTAAGTTTTTTTCGCAAACCAATCTTGTCGATACCTTTTACAAATTTTTCAGGATTCTTTTCGTAACCCTTCAATACTATTTTTGCCATTACCACGTTGGATGAAATCTCCATCCCCTCTATTACAGTCAAGTATCCACGATCTTGTCCACGGCGCCAATAATGATCGCGCACCCATTTTCCATTGTATTGATATAATCCGTTACCCACGTGAAACGAATCAGCAGGAGTAATAATTCCATCGTCGAGCGCTACCATTGCCGTTACGGCTTTAAACGTGGATCCGGGCTCATTCATATATGAAAATGCATTGGGATTGCCTTCGGCATAATTTCCGTTACTCATGCGGTCTAAGTTAGCAATACCTTTTATTTCACCTGTTTTGGTTTCCATGATAATCGCCGTACCCGATTCGGCAGAAGTTTCCTCGAGTTTGGCGCGTAACGCACGTTCGGTTATATCCTGAATATCGGCATCAAGCGTAGTAATAATATCGTATCCGTCTTTAGCGGCAATTTCCTCAATATCGGTCCAGCGACCTTGAATTTTCTGCCGACTTTTCACTCCCTCAACTCCTCTCAACAACGAATCATATTTTAATTCCAATCCACTGGCGCCACCTTTTTCCAAGTCTTTATAAACGTTTCCAACCGTTCTGTTGGCTAAATTTCCAAACGGACGTTTACGTGCATTTTTTTCTTCGGCAATCAGTCCACTTCGATTTGAACGCTGGCTTAAGAACGGATAGGTGCGGATTTCTTTTAAATCGACATACGAAATATCGGGGCGAAGAATGCGCACGTATCGTGATTTCAGCGTTACTTTTTTATCGATACCACGCGCAATATTGTTTTGAATCTGCTGTTCTTCCTTCTCGCGAAGCTTCCATCCGTTTACAATTATGTTTTTATATTGCGCTGCCGTTCTGTCGGGAAACTTTTTGGAGAGAGCAATCGAAAGGTCGCCAACATATTTCATCAGCGTATCTTTTCTCATTCCTTCAGCCCAAAAATCAATGTAAATACTGTATAGCGGCTCACTGGTAGCCAAAAGTTTCCCATCGTACGTGTAAATATTTCCGCGTTTAGGTAAAATAATACGGTCTTTTATAATGGTCTCTTTTTCGCCCACTTTGCGCCATTTTTTGCCTTCGGCAGAGAATGCAATTTTTCCGGCCGAAAAAACTATCATGATAGCAAATAACAACAAAGACGAAACAATTAAACCGTAACGTCCTAAAATTGCTTTTTTATTTTCATCGGATTTTTTCATCATTCTATTTTTTTCCTTTTCGAATGCGGTAAACCGGCTCGTTGGTTACCTTTAATCCTAAGCCCGACTCTTCCACCCTTTTCTCGATTTGTCCCTGGCGGCTGGCTTCGGTTAAATCGGATGAAATATCGAGTGACTCATATTTAGCATCTTTCAGTTCAACTTTCAAACGCTCCATTTCGGCTATTCGCTGCAACACCGTATAACGATGGTTGATGAACAGAATCATTACAATAACCAGAACAACAATAAACGTAAGGTTTCGAACGAAAAAGTTTTCGGTTAAAACATTTCCGCCAAAAACGTGTACAAACGATTTTCTTATGTTGCCTAGTTTTATTTTCATTGTCTATACTTTCTCCGCAACCCGAAGCTTGGCACTTCGTGAACGCGAGTTATTCACCTGTTCCTCTTCTGTTGGCACAATTACTTTTCTGTTTACCAATTCAAACGGAGTTTCTATGTTTCCAAAAAAATCCTTGATAATTTCGCCTTCGAAGTTTCCGGTTCTGAAAAAATTCTTCACCAACCGATCTTCCAGTGAGTGGTAGGAAATCACACTGAATCGCCCTTCGGGTTTCAGCATCTGCAATCCTTGCGCAAGCATTTCCTCAAGAGCTTTCAACTCATCATTCACCTCTATACGTAACGCCTGAAATGCTTGTGCAAGGATTTTATTTTCCTTTTCACGAAACGCGAAAGGCTTCATAATTTCCAGAAAATCGGAAACAGATTCTATCTTTTTCGACTGCCGAAATGCAGATATTGCCGAAGCTATTTTTCGGGCAGTTTTCAACTCTCCATAAAAGAAAAAAATATCCGACAGTTTTTCCATGGGATATTCATTGAGCACATCGGCAGCGGATTTCTGAGCCAATCGATTCATCCGCATATCCAAATCGCCCGGCAAACGAAACGAAAACCCCCGCTCCGCATCATCAAAATGATGCGATGACACGCCTAAATCGGCAAGAATCCCATCCACCTCATCTACTTGATGATAACGCAGAAAATTCTTTAAAAATCGAAAATTACTTTTTACAAACGTAAAACGCGGATCTTGAATATTGTTTTGGTATGCATCGCCATCCTGATCAAAAGCAAGCAACCTGCCTTTCTCTCCCAATCGCCTTAGGATTTCTTTTGAATGCCCTCCACCACCGAATGTCACATCGACATAAACCCCGTCGGGGCGAACATTCAACCCATTAACGCTTTCATGTAATAATGCGGGAGTATGATACATTTCAGTTATAAACTAATCCATTAATTCTTGTAATTTTGCAGAGAAATCATCCGGATCCATCAATGGCTTTTCCAGCTTTTCCTTTGCCCAAATCTCAATTGTGTCGTCCACACCCAGAAAACGAACATCCACATCAATATCAACCAATTGCATGTATCGCTTCGGGATTAGAATCCGCCCACTGCTATCCATCTCTATGCGCTCCGCATCAAGAACAAACTGACGAAAAATCTGCTGTTGCTCTTTATTCCACTTGTTAAGTCGGGAGCGAAGCGCTTCGATTTCATTTTCCCAAACCGTTCCCGGATAAAGCACCAAGCAATCCTGAAAAATATCTTTACGAAGCACAAGAAACTCCTCATCGGCATCTTGTAAACGCTTACGAAAAGCTGCCGGCACAAAAATGCGCCCCTTCACATCAGCTTTTGCTTCAATATTTCCTAAAAATTGCAACACTATTATCCTAATTCTATGATTTTTGCGGTAAAATTACAAAATAAATTCACTTTTCCCCACTTTTCCCCACATTATTTTCAAAAAAGTTATCAACAACCACATAAGAAACTGATTATATTAATATTAACAACAAATTTAATTCGATAATTTTGTAGAATATTTCCACCGTTTTAAATAAATAGGAACGGGTTGTTCTTTTTTCTTATTTTTTTTGTATTTTTGGCACATCATAGGAAAGTCATTATGTCAGAAAAAGCTGATTTCAAATTAGATATCGATGGGGTATTGAAGTCGAAGGCGAAAAAGCACTACAACAAAATCCCTAAATTCGCGATAAACTACTTAAAACGCACCATTCATCAGGACGAATTGAATGCAATTATCGAACGCAACAAAGACAAACAAGGCGTTGATTTTATGCGTGCACTTGTGGATAAAGAATTTAAAGTAAATCTAAAAATTCACGGAGAAGAAAATATTCCCGAAGACGGAAAATTTGTTTTCGCATCCAATCACCCCTTGGGCGGACTCGATGGCATTTGCCTATCCACTTTTTTAGGTGAAAAGTACGATGGGAAAATCAAATATTTGGTTAATGACGTTTTGCTGAATATTAAAAATTTAAAAACAATTTTTGTTCCGATCAATAAATATGGCTCGCAGGCAAAGTTATCGGCAACAGCCATAAACGAAGCATATGCATCGGAGAACCAAATCATTACTTTTCCTGCCGGATTATGTTCGCGAAAACAAAACGGAAAAATAAAAGATTTGGATTGGATGAAAAATTTTGTTGTAAAAGCAATTGAATACAAAAGAGATATTATTCCCGTTCATTTCGGAGCAAGAAATTCGAACTTTTTTTATAATTTCGCCAATATCCGCAAATCACTAGGATTAAAATTCAATATAGAGCTCATTTATTTACCCGGAGAGATGCTAAAGAGCAAGAATCAAACTTTTTATATCACGTTTGGGAAACCAATTTCGTGGCAATCATTAGATAAATCAAAAAGTCCCGCACAATGGGCAGAAGAAATAAAAACCATTGTTTACAACCTATCCACAAGATAATAATTAAGTATGGAAAAAATCATTAACCCAGTTAGTAAAGATCTTATTAAGAACGAGCTAACTGTAGGAAAAAGAATACGCACAACCAACAAAGCCGATAACGAAATTTATATTTTCACCGTTCACGATTCACCAAATCTAATGCGTGAGGTGGGGCGACTTCGCGAAATTGCTTTTCGCCACTACGGAGGTGGAACCGGATTGGAAGCCGACATTGACAAATACGACCTGATGGAACATCCATACCACCAACTTATTGTTTGGGATCCGGAAAAAGAGGATATTTTAGGTGGCTATCGTTTTATTTTAGGCAAAAACGTGGATTTTGATGGAAACGGAAATCCTATGCTTGCTACTGCACATTTATTAAACTTTTCTGACGATTTTAAGCAAAATTATTTACCTTATACGGTAGAATTAGGGCGCTCGTTTGTTTCTCTCGAATATCAATCCACACTACATAGCCGAAAAGGAATTTTCGCTCTCGACAATCTGTGGGACGGGCTTGGCGCGCTCACGGTAATTGATCCAACGATGAAATATTTCTTCGGAAAAGTAACTATGTACGGAACATATAATAAAGAAGCCCGCAACATGATCTTATATTTCATGCACCTGCATTTCCCCGATCCCGATAAACTTGTAACACCAATTCATCCACTTGTTACCGACACCGATATAGATAAAATGCAACAACTGTTTAAAGGGAAAAGCTTCAAAGATGATTACAAAGTTTTAAATAAGGAAGTTCGCAGTTTCGGTCTAAATATCCCACCACTTATCAATGCTTATATGGGTTTATCGCCCGATATGCGCTTCTTTGGCACTTCCATAAACGATGAATTCGGCGACGTGGAAGAATCGGGCATTCTTATCGAGATAAGTCAGATTCTCGAAGAAAAAAAGCAACGACACATTGAATCTTATATAAAATCCAACCCAAGCAAAAGATTTCTTATCGAACTAAGAAGAACTATTTCCGGAAGAAGTAAAAATTTAATAAAAAAATCTAAAAAGCAGAAATAAGCTAAAATACTTTTCCCGTACCACAATCAACACACTTTGCAGTCGTAAACCACTGATAGTTTATTTTTTACACTTAAAAATGCAATCGTTTGCATGGGTAAATACAGTTAAAACAACTGTTTTATCTATGCAATTTTTTGCATTAACCTTATTTTTGTATCGAGAGTGGATATTAATATGAATAAATGAAAACACATTTGCCTTCATTTATAGTCAAATCATTATAATATAACATATTTTTTTGTATCTTTGCATATGGC